>JAJDOJ010000166.1 GCA_022340215.1 Gammaproteobacteria bacterium | reverse complement strand
GAGTGGATTTTCGAGGGATTTTTCGTCCTGACAAGGCGGATTCGATGCGCAATGCCGCCCCATTGCAAGTCGAATCCAACGCCGTCAGGGCGGAAAAGATCCGTAAAGCCGCCGTCCACGATGAATGTCAACAGAGCCTAGTCTACCTTCCCAGTTTCCGTTCGAGATACCTTCCAATCATCGCGTATCCCATGACGCTCATGATCGGAAACAGGCTTGCGAATGCGATCAGTCCGAAGCCGTCGATGAGCGGGCTACGGCCGGGGACGCCTCCGGCGAGACCGAGTCCCAGTGCGGTAACCAGGGGAACCGTCACCGTCGACGTGGTCACACCACCCGAATCGTAAGCCAACGCGACGATCGAACGTGGTGCAAACAGCGTCTGCGCGACAACCACGATATATCCCGCAATGATGTAGTAGTGCAACGGTGTCCCGGTGACGATACGAAACGCCCCTAATGAGATCCCCACGGCCACCCCGATCGCCACGGCCACGCGCAGACCCCAGACGCTGATGGTACCGGCGGAGACGTCATTGGCCTTGATCGCCACCGCGATAAGCGCCGGTTCGGCGATTGTCGTGGCGAATCCGATGGCCGCGGCAAACAGGTACACCCAACCGAAATCGTACCAGCGCATCGGACCTTCCAGGTGATGTCCGGCCCCTTTCTTGATGAATTCAGGCGCGGTCAATTGCTGCGCCATGACTTCTCCCAGGGGAAACAGGGCAAGCTCCAGCCCGACGAGAAACAGCGCCAGTCCGATGATGACAAATACGAACCCCCACAGGACCGACCGCAGATTCGTGATCGGTTCCCGCAGAAAGAGCCACTGGAATCCAAAAATTACCGCCACGATGGGAACGACGTCCATCACGGTACCCAACGTGGTCGTCAATAGTTTACCGAGCAGCGTGCTCAGATCCATAGCCCGTATGCCATCACGAAGATCATTGGCGTTAGCGAGGCGAAGGCGATCAACCCGAATCCGTCGGTCATCGGGCTGCGACCTTCGATACTAGAGGCCAGGCCCACACCAAGCGCCGTAACGAGGGGGACTGTCACAGTGGAGGTGGTCACCCCCCCTGAATCATAGGCTACACCGATGATTTCTTCGGGGGCAAACGCCGTCATCACAACGACTCCAATGTAGCCGGATACGATCAGATAGACGATGGACCATCCCTTGATGATCCTAATAACACCGATGACGATCGCCACCCCGACGGCAAGAGCAACGGTGAGCCTCAACCCCCACGCGTAGTCTTGCATGGCCGCTTCGTTCGCGCCGATCACCCCGGATACCGCGGCCATCTCGGACGCTTCCTCGGCGACCGCAGTCAGTGCCGGCTCAGCTATCGTAGTGCCAAAACCCACCCCGAAAGCGAATACAACGAGCCATGCAACGCTGCCCTTACGGGCGAATGCGAACGCGAGTGCTTCGCCAAAGGGAAACAACCCCAGTTCCAGGCCATGGATGAAAAAGGTCAGTCCCAGCACGACCAGCAACAATCCTATTAGCATCGATCCCAGTTCCGGAACCGGTTGCTGCAGTACGACGATCTGAAAGAAGGCGATCACCGAGATGATCGGCAATAGGTCGCGCATGCTCGAGGCCAGCGAGCCGAGGAACGAAACAAGATGCTTGTTCAATGCGATCTCCTCAGTTCCTTGCTGTCGATAGTGGATCGAGAGGCGCAATTCCGGGATCAGTACTGGGACTTGCCGTACAGCTTCGCGTACAGACCACGGGCCGCGATCAGGGCATCGTGCCCACCCGACTCCACGACACGACCATCCTCGAACACGTACACCTGGTCCGCCTGTTTCACCGCGCTCAGTCGATGGGCAATGATAATGGTCGTGCGCCCCCTCAGAAATCGTTGCAATTCATCGTGCAATCGCGCTTCGGTCTGTGTATCCAGGGCCGATGTCGCCTCGTCCAGGATCACCACCTTGGGATCGCCAAGCACCATACGGGCAACCGCCAGCCGCTGACGCTGCCCGCCGGAGAGGCGAACCCCGCTGCGCCCGATGAGGCTATCCAGCCCGCGAGGCATCGCGTCGACGGTGTCGCGAAGCTGCGCCACCTCGAGCGCGCGCCAGAGCGCGACGTCTTCCAAGTCGCGGCCCATGGTCAGGTTCGCCCTCACCGTGTCATTGAACATCGCCGGGTGCTGCAGGACGGTCGAGACATTCTCGCGAACCACGTCCATCCCGATGTCGATGACCGGTACCCCGTCGAAATACAACATGCCACTGTCAGGAGGATACAGGCCAAGGATCACTTGTACCAATGTGGACTTGCCACCACCGCTGGCGCCGACCAGCGCAACCTTTTCGCCGGGCGCAATCTCCAAGGTGACGCCGCTCAATACCTTGTCTTCCCTGTAGGAAAACTCGATGCCCTCGAGACGAATCCCGACCGTGGTCCTTCCCCTGAACGGATTGACCCGGTGGGGATACTGCGGCTCCTCTTCCAGCCTCAGCAGCCTGTTGATACGTTCCAACGCAGCCTGCGCACCGAAATACGAATACTGGATGTTCAGCACCTCCTGGACGGGCCCCATCATAAACCACAGATAACCGAATACCGCCATCATCTCACCCACGGTAAGCCCGGAGAACACGACCATCAACATACTCACGGCACGAAAAACATCGAACCCGACAAGAAAGACGAGGAACGAAGCACGGTTCGCAGCGTCGCTTCGCCAGGCAAAGGCCGTGCCCTGCTCCTTGACCTGACGGGCCTGGCGGGCAACACGACTGAGATAGTGTTCCTCGCGGTTGGCGGCGCGGATCTGGTGTATGCCGTCCAGCGTCTCGGTCAGCACCTGCTGAAACACCTCGAAGGCCGTGTTCTCCTGCTTCTTCAGGGTCTTGACGTGCTTGCCGAGAACCATCGTGAAATAGACAACCACTGGATTCATCAGCAGGATGAACAGAGCGAGTTGCCAGTGCATGAGCAGCAACACGATCGCCGTGCCCAGAATCGTGAGCACCGCGACGAGAAACCGGGAGATCGTGCTGCCGACAAACTGGTCGATTGTTTCCAGGTCGGTGACGAAATGCGAGGCGACCGTACCGCCCCCAAGGCTCTCGTACTCCGACATGGCAACCCGTCGGAGCCTGAGTAATAGTTCCTGCCGGATACGGTAGGTCACGTCCTTGGAGATACGGACGAACTGCCGGGTCTGCATCACGTTGAACACCAGTGAGATCAGGCGCAGCATCACCGTCACCGCCAGGATCACGGTGATGTAGAGCACCGGACCATGCCAGCTCGGCGGGAACAGGGTGTTCATCCAGCCGACCAGCACCCCGGGTTCGCCGAGCAGGACCTCGTCGACCATCAGGGGCATGAGCAGGGGGACGGGTGTGGAGGCCAGCACCGCGATCATGGCGATGACATTGGCCATCACCAGCTCGCGCCGGTGCTCGAGGGCGATACGGGCGATATAGCGCCAGTCGTAGCCGCGGCCAGGCGATGCACCTGACTTCGGAAACCCGTTTTGCTGTAATCTGGTTTTGCTCATCCGGGATAAACGATACGTCGTTGCCGGAAATCTTACCAATCCCCGGGGCTGAAAACGGCCATGTCAGGAACCGGACGATCCCGGACCGCGGTATGAAGCACGGTCCCGTCACGCTCGTACTGGATCAGGGGACGCATGCCTCGCGGGCGGCATCGATCGCTGACGACGGATCGGTGCTTTACCACAGGGACCTGGCGATCTCCAGGAATCGACCGGGGGCGCGAAGGGTGGAGCAGAACCCCGAAGAGATCCTTGCATCCGTACAACGGGTCTCCTCGGCCGCGATCCAGATAGCCTCGGTGCGCGTCGCCGCGGTGATGGAAAGTATCGCGTTCCTAGTCTGTACAAACCTGGAGTCGATGCGCGCGGCTGGATACACGCTGACTCATGTGACCGCCGGAGGCGGTCTGTCGCGGGACGATGCCTTTTGCCAAAGGCTGGCCGACACCGCGGGTCTCGAAGTGCGACGCATCACCGAAACGGAGATCACCGCATTGGGCATGGCGCGCCTGGCGGGAAACGCCCGGATCGAGAACCCGGTTGACCGGGTGTTTCGCCCGCGTTGCGCGCACCCTTCGAAGAAGCGGTATCGGCGGTTTGTCGCCCTGGTCGGAGGTCCGGATGATTGATCCACGCTGCCTGGTCGCGCACCGGGGCGAGATGCGCCACTACCCGGAAAACTCCCTGCCGGCCCTGCGTGCCGCTATCGAGGCCGGCGCTCGACACGTTGAATTCGACGTCCAGTTCTCTTCGGATGGCATTCCCGTCGTCCTGCACGACCCCGACCTGCTGCGTGTGGCGGGTGACCCGCGGAAAATCGCCGGACTCGCCGCCTCAGCTCTGTCGACGATCACTCTAGACGCGGGAGCCGATGCAGTGCCGGTAGCCCCGATATCTGTCCCGCTGCTGCGGGACGTCGTGGACCTGCTCAACGGACATCCCGGGGTACACGCGTTCGTGGAACTCAAGCGTCACGGCATCGAGCGGCTGGGTATCGACGCCTGCCTGCGGCGCCTCGGCGACGAGCTTTCCGGAGCCAGCTTTGCATGGACCCTCATATCCTTCCGCGACGACGCGATTCACGCTGCCGCGCCGCGACTGCGTGTCGCGACGGGCTGGGTGTTGCGGGAGTTCTCCGTAGCCTCGCGAAGGACGGCCGACTCACTCGGACCGGACTATCTGTTCTGCGACGTCGATGCGGTGGACCTCGAAAAGGAACGGCTCTGGGAAGGCCCCTGGAAATGGGTGCTCTACGACGTGGCGGAAGTCTCCGCCGCGAATGACTTGCTGGACCGTGGCGTGGACATGATCGAAACGGGCAACATTCTGGCCTTTCTGTCGTCAGGTGGATAACGGGATAAGGCGATTGCCGGAAAATGACATACCAGAGCGCGCCGGATTTTCGTTCGTCATCAAGACGCGACAACAGGCGCATAGTCGAACTATGTCACTGTTGTCGCAACACAGAGGACGGACGACAAAGACAAGCAGGATGGTATGTCATTTGACAGAAATCGCCTAAGCCGCGCCGGCCGAAAAGGTCGGGTCCCGCCTTGGCGGGATCCGTCGCATGTTACCGACCGTAGTTGTCCTCGAAGCGGACGATGTCGTCCTCGCCCAGGTAGCTGCCGGATTGCACCTCGATGAGTTCGAGCGGGATCTTGCCCGGGTTCTCCAGTCGATGATTGCAGCCGACAGGGATATAGGTGGACTCGTTTTCGCTCAGGAGTACCACTTCGTTATCACGGGTCACCCGCGCGGTGCCCTTCACGACGATCCAGTGTTCCGCACGATGATGGTGCATCTGCAGTGAAAGGCTGTGACCGGGGTCCACGCTGATGCGCTTGGCCTGAAACCGCTCCTCCATGTCGATGCTCTCGTACGACCCCCAGGGGCGGTACACCTTCCGGTGCAGTTGCGCCTCACCTCGACCCTCGTTCTTGAGCCGATCGACAATCGCCCGTACATCCTGTGAGCGTTCCCTGGGCACGACTAGGACGGCGTCCGCGGTCTCGACGATCACCAGATCACTCACCCCGACGGCGCCCACCAGACGACGACCTGCGTGTATGTAGCAACCCTGACAGCCCTCGGCGATCACATCGCCGATCAGGATGTTCTCGTGCTCGTCGTGTTCCTCGGCCTCCCAGAGCGAATACCAGGAACCAACGTCGTTCCAGCCGGCGTCCAGCGGGATCACCACCGCATCCTCGGTTTTCTCCATCACGGCATAGTCGATCGAATCGCTCGGCGATTCGAGGAACGCGGCCTTTTCCAGACGAACGAAATCAAGGTCGCGGAACCGCCGCTGATATGCCGCGCTGCACGCCTCGAAGATCCCGGTGGCGTGGGCATTGAGTTCCTTGAGATATCGGCTCGCCAGGAACATGAACATGCCGCTGTTCCAGAGATAACCGCCTTCCTCCAGGTAGCGTTGCGCGGTCTGCTGGTCCGGTTTCTCGACGAAGGCGTCGACCTCGTAGACCGCCTCCTCCGCCCCGGCGACATCGAGCCGATCCCCTTCATGGATATAGCCATATCCGGTCTCCGGACGGTCGGGTACGATCCCGAAGGTGACCAGCTTTCCGGAAATGGCCGCCTTCATGCCATCGATGGCCGCGCCGCGAAAGGCGGCGCGGTCGTTGACAATGTGATCCGCCGGGAGCACCAGCATCACACCGTCACCGTGACGCTCCAGGACCTCCAGCGCGGCCACCGCGATAGCCGGCGCCGTATTGCGCCCCGCAGGCTCCAGCATGATCAGCGCGCCGTCCTCGCCGGCCTGGCGCAACTGCTCGGCGGCCATGAAGCGATGTCCCTCGTTACACACGGTGATCGGGCTCTCGCGACCGGGAAGTCCCGCAACCCGCTCCAGGGTCTTCTGAAACAGGGACTGCTCCCCGATCAGGGGAATGAACTGCTTGGGATAGAGCTGCCTCGACATGGGCCAGAGTCGGGTCCCCGATCCCCCCGACAGAATAACGGGCACCAGCGGGA
This sequence comes from Gammaproteobacteria bacterium, assembly GCA_022340215.1. Classification (NCBI taxonomy): domain Bacteria; kingdom Pseudomonadati; phylum Pseudomonadota; class Gammaproteobacteria; species Gammaproteobacteria bacterium. The sequence goes on along the minus strand of JAJDOJ010000166.1, from coordinate 27,963 downwards.
GAGAACTTGGCTTTTCCTGCATGCTGACAGGCCTCCTGAACGGTGTGAATTGGAAATTCGCTTCGCCCGACCGATACCGCACCGGGCATCGAAGCGGTTCGGCGGCTGGGGCCGAACGTCGCCACGCCCGTCGCTTCAGCCGATCCGCTGCCGGGCCCCGGAAGCCCGGCGGGCGCGGGCGGCAAATGCGAGGATTATAAGCAATGAGGCCGACAGCAACGTGACGATGCCCAGGTTTCCCCAGATTGCAAAGGGCGTCATCCCGCGAAAGGGGACCACACGCGTGGTCAGTACGTCGGTTTCGAACTGCGGGGACCGGGCCACGATATCACCCATCTGGTCCACGACCGCGGAAATCCCAGTATTGGTCGCACGCAGCAGGAACCGGCCGGTTTCAAGGGCGCGCAGGCGGGCAATCTGAAGATGCTGGTGCGGCGCAAGGGAATCGCCGAACCAGGCGTCGTTACTCACGTTGATGAGAAAGTCCGCCTCTGGCAATGCATCGATCACCTCGCTGCCGAATGCGTCCTCGTAGCAGATACTGACACCGGCCCTCAGCCTGCCCAGCTCCAGCAATGGCTTGCCCTCTCCGTGGGAGATATCCGACATGGGGAGAAACAGCATGCCGTCCATCCACATGAGCAACCCTCGCAACGGAAGATATTCACCGAACGGGACGAGGTGCCGCTTGTGGTAGAAGTCCGGAGGCGTGTCGACTCGGGCGAGGCTGTTGTAGACGCGGTCCGTGTCGGCATCGAAAGCGAAGATACCAGTCACCAGCGACGTATTGGTTTCCCGCGCACGTTCTGCCAGCGGCAGGAAATACGACCGGGCGAGATCGCTGTAGAAAACGGGCACGGCCGCCTCTGGCCAGAGAATCAGATCGCTGTCCCAATGATCTTGGGACAGTTCTTGGTACAGGGCCTTTGTCGGTTCCAGCGCATCCGGATCCCACTTCACGCCCTGGGCAACATTTCCCTGGACCAGACTTGCGACGAATGGCTCACCGCCCGGCCGGCTCCAGTTCACCGTACCCAGCGCGGCGCTTGCCAACCAGACGACGACGATCGCCGCAACCGCCACCCAACGTCCCCTCGTCGCCGATACGGCCACCGCAGCGAGGACGCCGGAGGTAGCCAGACTCGCCCAGGTCGCTCCCAGGACACCGAAGACCGGAACCAATCCGGCAAGCGGCGTAGCCACATGCGCCTCACCTGGAAGCAACCAGGGGAATCCCGTCAGCATCCAGGTACGGATCCATTCGAACAACGCCCAGACCACGGGATAAACCAGCGCCGTCGAGACGGTGCGCGACAGCGCAAACCAGCGATTGGACACCCACCCCGCAAGCGCCGGAAACAGCGCCAGATACAGGATGAACAGCAGCGTGATGCCCGCGGCGAGCGGCAAGGGTGCCCCACCGAACTCATGGATGCTGTTATACACCCAGTGAATTCCCAGCGCGAACCAGGCCAGTCCGAAGACGAATCCACGGCGAAAGGCCGTGCCCGGTCTGACACCTACCCAAAGGGCCATCAGGACGGCGGGTGACACGATCACCAGTGGCCACCAGCCGAACGGAGCATATCCCAGCACCATCAGGCCACCGGAAAGGGCCACGAGGACATCTCCGTACCAGGACCCCCGCAAACGGGACACCGGTACGGCCAGACTCCCCAGGGCTTCGATCACCGCCATTGATGCTATCCTGTCGCCCCTGCATCCGGGGCGCCCGTACGCGCCAACTGCATCAGGTGGATCCTGCGGTTGTCGGCGCGGATGATCTCCAGGGAAAAATCGTCCAGCTCGATTTTCTCGCCGCGTTTCGGCAGGTGGCCGATGTGGCGCAGCACCAGTCCGCTCACGGTCTCGTACTCGCCGTCACCGTAGTCCGTACCGAAGTATTCGTTGAACTCCTCGATCGGCGTCAGTGCCTTGACGGAATAACGATTCGGCGCGAGGCGCAATATGAACCTGCCCTCCTCGATATCGTGCTCGTCGGTGATATCGCCAACGATCTGCTCGAGGACGTCCTCGATCGTGATCAACCCGGCAACGCCTCCGTACTCATCCACCACGATCGCCATGTGGTTTCGGCTGTGACGAAAATCGCGCAGTAGTACGTTGAGCCGCTTGCTCTCAGGAACCATGGCCGCGGGTCTCATGATGTCCTCGACATCGAACGCCTCGGCGTTTCCTTCTACGAAGTACCGCAGCAGGTCCTTGGCGAGCAGGATGCCGTCGACGGTGTCCCGGTTGTCCTCGACCACCGGATACCGCGAGTGGGCCGATTCGATGATGACGGGCAACATCTCCTGGAGTGTCGCCGAGCGCGAAACCACCTTTATCTGGGCCCTCGGAATCATGACCTCGCCAACACGGATCTCGGAGACCTGCATGACACCCTCGATCATCTCGAGCGCATCCGCGGCGAGCAGATTGCCCCGGTGCGCTTGCCGCAACAACTCGGTGAGCTGCTCACGGTCCTCTGGTTGCGGACGCCGCAACGAGCGCCGAAGGCGTTTGAGCCAGCCGGGTCGGGATCCTTTCTTGGTCGGAACCCTGCTCAATCCGGTTGGATCATGGAAGTTGGGGTGACATGCGGCCCCGCGCACGGACATGCCCCGGCTTGGCCGGGGGGCGACAAGACATCAGGGTCACTCATAAGGGTTATCATAGCCCAGCTGTGCGAGGATCTGCGTCTCGAGCGTCTCCATGCGTTGCGCTTCCGTCTCGGTCCGATGGTCGAATCCTCGCAAGTGCAGCACGCCGTGTACGACCATGTGCGCCCAGTGCGCCATCACCTCCTTTTCCTGGTCCCGGGCCTGTTCCGCCACCACCGCTGCACAGACCACGACATCGCCCAGCAACCGGTTCGGAATCCCGGGTGGCGGGTCGAAAGGGAAGGAGAGGACATTCGTGGGGCCCGTGCGGCCACGGTAGGAGGTATTCAGCCTCGTAATCTCCGGTGTGTCGACGATCCTAACCACCACCTCCGCATCCGGCCCTGGCGAGGCGGCTTGCACCCATCGAACGATGGCCGACTCGGCCGGCAACCCATCGCGACCGACGGCATACTGGACGTCTACCTGCATGCGGGACAACGCTGTAACTGGGGCACCGGACTCATTCCTTCGGACGCGTATCCTCTTCCGCCTCGTAGGCCCGGATGATTCGTTTTACCAGCGAGTGGCGCACCACGTCGCGGGCGGAGAAGAAGGTGAAGTTGATACCATCGACGTCTTTTAGCACCTTGATGACGTGGCGCAGGCCGGATTGGCGGCTCGAGGGCAGGTCGATCTGGGTGACGTCCCCGGTCACCACCGCCCGCGAGCCGAACCCGATCCGCGTCAGAAACATCTTCATCTGCTCGATCGTGGTGTTCTGGGCCTCGTCCAGGATCACGAAGGCCTCGTTGAGCGTGCGTCCCCTCATGTAGGCCAGCGGCGCCACCTCGATGACATTGCGATCGATCAGTTTGTTGACCTTTTCGAATCCGAGCATTTCGTAGAGCGCATCGTACATCGGCCGCAGATAGGGATCGATCTTCTGGGCCAGGTCTCCGGGCAGGAAGCCCAGGCGTTCACCAGCCTCGACCGCGGGCCGCACCAGCACGAGTCGCCGGACCCGGTCCGATTCCAGTTCTTCCACCGCGCTGGCCACGGCAAGGTAGGTCTTGCCGGTCCCCGCGGGCCCGATCCCGAAACAGAGGTCCCGAACACGGATGTTCTCGAGATACCCGGCCTGATTCGGCCCGCGAGCCCGGATGATTCCCCGGCGGGTACGGATCTGCACCCTGTGCGCTTCGCGGTCGCTATCTTCCTCCAACAAGGCATCGACACCCGACTCCTGCAGAAACAGGTGGACGCCCGCAGAGGTCAGGACCTCGGCGTCGGTTGCACGATACAGGACTCTCAGAACTTCCCGCGCGGTGTTTGTCGAGCGCGACTCGCCGATGATGTTGAACCGGTTTCCCCGATTGTTGATCTCGACGCCCAGTCGCCGCTCCAACTGTCGCAAATGCTCGTTCAACGGGCCGCATAGATTCGCGAGACGGGCATTGTCCGCGGGTTCGAGATCGAAGTCGATGCTGTCAGGATGCACGGGTGAATGCAGCGGTGAAATGGGTCGCCGCGTTGCGTCGCGGGATGCTCACTCAGGCGGGCAGGGAGACCGGCTTGGCATCCAACGAGTCGGGACGATGGACAGCGGACAGTCCGGACGACGGTTCCAATGACGAGACAACCCGCCCCCTGAGCGAGTTTGACAGGGCTTCGGTGATCTCCGCGTCGACGAACCGGCCAATCAACGCCGGGCCGCCGGAGACATTAACGACCCGGTTGTTTTCGGTGCGCCCTGCCATCTGTCCGGGATCCCTGCGCGAGGGTCGCTCTACCAGTATGCGCTGAACCGATCCGACCATGGAACGGGATATTTCCCCGGCCAGGGCGGAGATCCGATCCTGCAGTATCCGCAGGCGCGCGCGCTTGACCGATATCGGAACCTCGTCCGGCATGACGGCGGCAGGCGTTCCAGGCCGCGGGCTGTACATGAAACTGAAAGACTGGTCGAATCCCACCTCGCCGATAAGATCCATGGTGGTGCGGAAGTCCTGGTCCGTCTCGCCGGGAAATCCGACGATGAAATCCGAGGAAATACTGATGTCCGGACGCGCCTCACGCAAACGGCGTATTGTCGACCGATACTCGAGTGCACTATGTCCCCGCTTCATCGCCGTGAGGATCCGGTCCGACCCGCATTGCACCGGCAGGTGCAGGTGGCCGGCCAGTTCGGGAATATCCCGGTGTGCGCTAATCAGGCTGTCGTTCATTTCCACCGGATGTGAGGTGGTATATCGTATCCTGTCGATCCCGTCGATCGCCGCGACATAGCTGATCAGCAGACCGAGGTCCGCGATGTCTCCGTCCGACATCGCTCCGCGGTAGGCGTTCACGTTCTGCCCCAGCAACGTCACCTCCCGGACACCCTGAGCGGCGAGTCCGGCCACCTCGGCGATCACATCGTCGAAGGGGCGGCTGACCTCCTCACCTCGTGTATAGGGAACTACACAGAAGGTGCAGTACTTGCTGCAACCCTCCATCACCGAAATATACGCAGTGGGGCCTGTCGCCTTCGGGCGGGGCAGGCAGTCGAACTTCTCGATCTCGGGAAAACTCACGTCGACGACGGGGCTACGGCGCTCGCGCGCGTCGAGGATCATCTGCGCGAGACGGTGCAGCGTCTGAGGACCGAACACGACATCGACATAGGGTGCCCTGAGGCGCAACGCCTCACCTTCCTGCGACGCAACACACCCGCCAACGCCGATGACGAGTTCCGGTCTGGCCTCCTTGAGGGTGCGCCAGCGCCCAAGTTGAGAGAAGACCTTCTCCTGCGCCTTCTCCCGGATAGAGCAGGTGTTCAACAGCAATACGTCGGCCGCCTCCTGCTCATCGGTCAACACCAGACCCGCGTCCACGCGCAGGGCGTCAGCCATGCGTGTGGAGTCGTACTCGTTCATCTGACAACCGTGAGTCTTGATGTAGACCTTACCGCTCATGTCCTGAATCCGGGATACCGATGCGCGGATTCTACCGCAATCCGGTAACGCACGGCACGAAGGATCCACGAGGTGCTACGGTGGCGAAGAAGGCGAGAGGCAAGGGGATTCCGACCGGAATCCCCCCGGGGATATGATTGCGACCCGTCAGGGCGCCCTGACGGCGAGGGCTCACCAAGCGGCAGCCGCCGGCAGGCAAGAGCTACGAGCCATGAGCCACGAGCCATGAGCCACCGACAATACAGCCCGATAGCGCCTCGGGTTTGACCTGGAACGCCCTGGTCCATCGCAACGCGGTTCGGACCCCGCGCTACGGGTCGCGACTGGACGCCAACTGCCGGCTACGCAGAGGCGGATCGCGGGCAGTCGAGGGGGATCAGACCAGGCCGCCAGCAGTTCCGTAGTCGACGATATCGTCGAAATCGTCGACCTCCCAGGTCGCGGGCTCCTCGAGTATGTCCAGATCAGTGTACTCGAAAGGAGTCTCGTTCTCGAACTCGTCTTCAAAATCACTGGGGTTCATGACAGATATCCTTTGGTTGATTGAACGCCAATACCGGCCCGGCCGGCAGTCCGTTGTCCCGATGCACCGTTACACCGCGACGCCCGAATCCTTCATCCATTTCGCGGCCTGTTCCCGGGTATAGAATCGCCCCCCGAGGGGGAAGGGCGGTGCGATTGCCCGATGAATGGCGTTAACCAGGGGATCGGTTGATAAAGAAGCCGCGATTGGCCTCTTCAGGGGTGCGTCGCTCGGTTCCGGGCGGGTACCGGATAAATCCGGCCGAGGAACGGTATCGGTTGGCCAGGACGCGAAGAGCGATGCTTGCGGCAAACGCATTCACGTTATAATTCCGAATCGAATGGCCCTCGTCCGCAGGTGCAGCGGTCGGTTCAAGCTCGCCGACGGGCTCTGCCCTGCACGAACACCAGTCTAGAAAAGCAGGGGTGGCTTTATGACAACCGACACAGTGACGTTGATCGACAATGCGACCGGCAGGCGGGTCGACCTGCCAGTCCTCAAGGGCACGTGCGGACCCAGCACCATCGACATCCGGCAACTTTACAAGGAATTCGGCTACTTCACCTTCGATCCCGGCTATCTCTCGACGGCGAGCTGCGAGAGCCGGATCACCTTCATCGACGGGGACGAGGGGGAGTTGCGCTACCGCGGCTACCCCATCGAGCAACTCGCCGAGAAGAGCAGTTACCCGGAGGTCTGTTACCTGTTGCTTTACGGTGAGCTGCCCGATGCCAATCAACTGGAGTGCTACAACAACCAGATCCGGTATCACACGATGCTCGACGAGGCGATCCGTCATTTCTATTTGGGATTTCGCCACGATGCGCACCCGATGGCCATCATGGTGGCGGTGGTCGGCGCGCTGGCCGCGTTCTATCACGAGACCCTGGACGTGCACGATCCTGCCGACCGTGAGATCTCCGCGCATCGGCTAATCGCCAAGATGCCCACGATCGCAGCCTGGAGCTTCAAGTATTCGATCGGCCAGCCGTTCATCTACCCGAGAAACAACCTCGACTACACACCGAATTTTCTGCAGATGATGTTGGGCTTGCCTTGCATGCAGTACGAGCCCGATCCCACCTTCGTGAGAGCGATGGATCTCATCCTGATCCTGCACGCCGACCACGAGCAGAACGCATCGACCTCCACCGTCAGACTGACGGGAAGCTCCGAGGCAAGCCCGTATGCCGCCCTATCGGCAGGTATCGGCTCACTCTGGGGGCCTGCGCACGGCGGTGCGAACGAAGCGGTCATCAAGATGCTGGAAGAGATCGTGGCATCCGGCCAGCCCCTGCAGCACTACGTCGAACGCGCCAAGGACAAGAATGATCGTTTCCGGTTGATGGGTTTCGGCCACCGTGTCTACAAGAACTACGATCCGCGCGCGAAGATCATTTGTGCCATGTGCCACGAACTACTGCAGAAGCTGGGTTCGAACGACCCAAATCGACCCCTGTTCGACACGGCCATAGAACTCGAGCAGATCGCGATGGAAGACGACTATTTCGTGGAACGCAAACTGTACCCGAACGTCGATTTTTACTCGGGCATCATCTTTCGGGCGATGGGCATTCCTCTAAACATGTTCACGGTACTGTTTGCACTGGCACGCACCGTCGGCTGGCTGTCGCACTGGACGGAAATGATTGCCGATCCGGACGCACGCATCGGCCGTCCCCGGCAGCTCTACACAGGCTTCGGGGCCCGAGACTACATTCCTGTGGACCAGAGACGCATCACCAATTGAGGATCGGGACATTCGACATGCCCGGGTTCGGCTTGATCCCTCGTCGCTCAGGGCATTAGAATGTCCTGATTTCCTAAACCCTGTGGGGAGAACCCTCCCAGGTCGACAGAGAACGTGATTCGTGTCGTTGCCGGCACCGTCATCCTGCTGAGCCTGGTCCTGGCCTATACCGTCAGCCCATACTGGTACCTGATGACGGCCTTCGTCGACGTCAACTTGCTTCACCTCGTTCACCGGATTCTGCCCCCTGGAAGCCATCCTGAAGCGGACCGGTATGCGACAATCCGCCGCCTGAGCGGAACCGGGAGGTACGTGTGACCACGGAAAGGTTTCGCGTACCTCCGTTTCGACCCGTTTCCCGGCCAATCCCGCCACGCCCCACGATATCGCCACACCGCATCGCCCTGCGGTGCGAAGCGTCGGGACACTGCCAGCAAGCGAGTCAGGCCCTGGTGTATACTGACCGTCTTATCAACGGACCGAGGCGCAGAGACCGATGAACCGGGGTTTATTCTGGGTCGTGGCGGGTCTGGGCGCGTTCCTGTCATCCCCTCCGGGGGCAGCACTCGACAGTATGGAATGCGGCAGCCGGTTGGTCAGCGTCGGGGACAGCCAGCAACAGGTGCTCGACACGTGCGGTCAACCCGATGCCACGCATGGCCTGGTGCAGACGAATCAACCCGCTGCGAATACACCGGTTGGTCCCGAAGGCGTCTCCCTGAATCCAAATGTCGTCTGGATCTACCTGGGCGGCCCTGGGCAGATGGAGAATTCGCTGACCTTCGAGGGCGGTTCACTCAGGGTCATCCGGACCGGGGAATGAACCGATGCAGATCTGCGACTGTATGCAGGGCCCATCCTTCTCGTCGTCAGCCGTGTTCCGGCACCAGCGCCATGGCATAGGCGACAGCGTAGTCGGACTCGTCCGCGAGACTGAGGGCGAACTCCACTTCCGGTAAGCCAAGGCGCATCCTTGCGCCGGCGTCCAGTTCCGCCCCAGGCCGTCCCCGCGCATTGCGCGTCACCTCGATATCCCGCGGACCGACACCATACGCGAATCCGGTTCCCAATGCCTTCGCCACGGCCTCCTTGGCTGCGAATCGCCGTGACAGGAAGGCCACGACATCCTTTGTCGCACGAAAGGTATCCATCTCTGCCACGCCGAGGATCTTCGCGGGGAATCTCGACGGGTATTTTCGGTAGACCGCGCGAATCCGCTCCACGCGCACGATATCCACGCCGATCCCGTAGAGCTTCATGATTGGCGTGGCGCATCCATGGCGGCGCGCATCTCACCGACCGCCTGACAGAGTCCAGCGATCAGCGAGCGCGCGATGATCGCGTGACCGATGTTCAGTTCCGCGATCTCAGGAATCGCCGCAACAGGCCCCACATTGCCTGTATGCAAGCCATGACCGGCGTTCACCCCAAGGCCGATGTCGGCGGCGTGACGGGCCGCCGTACGTAGCCGCTCCAGTTCGATATCCGCCTGCGTGCCCTCCAGGTTGCAATACCTTCCGGTATGGAGCTCGATCAGCGGCGCACCGAGCCCGCGCACCACGTCGATGACTTTCCGATCGGGTTCGATGAAGAGCGACACCTGTATGCCCGCATCGGTCAGATGCTGAATCACCTCACGCAAGCGTTCGCGGTGCGCAACGATATCCAGCCCACCCTCGGTGGTCAGTTCCTCGCGACGCTCCGGCACCAGACAGCAGAAATCGGGACCGACATCCAGGGCCGTTGCAACCATTTCCTGGGCCGGCGCCATCTCCATGTTGAGGCTTCCGCCCGTCACGCGGCGCGCGAGATACATGTCACGAGGCTGTACGTGACGCCTGTCCTCCCTCAGATGCAGGGTAATGCCATCCGCTCCACATCTTTCCGATACCCGGATGGCTTCGGCAAGGTCCGGATAAGGCGTGTGTCTTGCCTCACGCACAGCGATGAAGTGATCGAGATTGACCCCCAGGCGAAGCGCTTGCATTTCAATTACGACCTCCGATGACTCCCGACGTATCTCAATAACTTGCGCGTCTGCAGCTCGCGCCCCTGCAACTGGTGATCCAAGGCAACCGCCAGCAGTTTTCTGACCTGCCGCACCAGTTCCCGGTCTTCGAGGCGCTGGTCGCGAAGCGCCAGCAGGGCGCCACCGGTCACGACATCCCGTGCCGTCGGATCCCCACCGCAATACACCAGACCTTGCTCGCCCACGAATCGATAGCGACCGTTTGATACGAGTGGTCGCCCCGCCGAGTCCTGCTCAAGCTGAAGACCATACCCCAGCGCCCGAAGAAGTTCGAACTCAAAGGCCCGCAGGGCGGACTCGACCTCCCCCTCCGCTGCGAGCGTCGCCAACGTCTGTGCATATGACCGGAAGAGCCCGGGTGCGGGCACGCCCCGATTCACGAGCTTGAGCAACAACTCGTTCAGGTACAGTCCGCAAATCGAAACCTGTGCGCCCGACAGCCGATGCGACCGGACGACCTCCCAGCGCGTCATGGTGTACAGGTCACCCCGCCCCCGCCACGACGTATCCAGCAGGTGAAACAGGTGAACGTCCCCGCCCCGTCGTCGGCGGACACCGCGGCAGATGAGCCCGACCCTCCCATGGTTGAGCGAGAAGCCTTCCAGCAACAGGCTGGTTTCCCGATAGGGTCTGCGATGCAGCACGAACACCGGCTCACGATCTACCCGGATCACGACCAGCCCACGTGCAGCAGAGACGATTCCCCGGCGCCGCGATAAACCAGAAGCCACGATTCGGGAGGCGTCAAACTCGCACCAGCCACCTCGTCGCGCACTCAGATGACCTCGCTGTCGAAACTCGCGAGAATCGCCTCATTATCCTGCCAGTCCGCTCTGTCCTTGACCCATAGCTTCAGGAACACCTTGCGCCCCAGGGACTGCTCCAGCGCCCTCCTGGCCTGTGCTCCGATGCGTTTTAGTGTCCCGCCCTTGCGGCCGATGACGATCGCACGCTGACTCGCCCGGTCAACCCAGATCACCGCCGCAATCTCGGTCAGGTCCTCGGTGTCGCGATAGGCCTCGATTTCCACGTAAAGGGAGTGCGGCACCTCCTGGTGCAGATTCCTGATCAGCTGCTCGCGTATCAGCTCGGCGGCAATAAACCGCTGACTGCGGCTCGTTACCTGATCCTCCGGAAATAGGAACGGGGCAGCGGGCATACGGCGACGGACCTCGCGTAACAGGGCCTCGAGGTTTTCCCCCTTGATGGCGGATACCGGGATGATCTCCTCGAAATCGTGCTTTTCTCCAAGGCGCGCCATGATCGGCAACAATCGTTCCCTGCGAAAACCGTCTATCTTGTTGATACACAGTATGCAGGGCCTTGCAGCCTCCCGAACCCGATTCAACGCGAGTTCGTCCTCCTCGCCCCAATGGTCACGGTCAACGATCAGGAGGGCAAGGTCAACCTGTTGCAGTGCGGCCCAGGTGCTGTCATTCAGCATGCGGTTCAGCAGCCGCTTGCCATACAGGTCCAGACCCGGGGTATCGACGAAGACAATCTGGCTGTCGCCACGTGACAGTATGCCGGCGATATTGTGACGGGTTGTCTGCGGTTTGCGCGCGACCGAGGCGAGTTTCGCCCCTATCAACGCATTGAGCAGCGTGGACTTGCCAGTATTTGGTCGGCCTACGATGGCAACAGTTCCGCAACGTGTGCCTTCAGGCTCCACATCAATACTCACTGCTTTCATACTCTTTCAGGTGTGCCCGGCCATCGATCAGGCGCAGCATCTCAACCGCGCACGCCTGCTCGGACTTCCTCTTGCTGTCGCCCCAGGCACTGGCCTCGAGTGACAGCGCGGCAATGCGGCAGCGGGACTGAAACCGCTGGCGATGTGTCTCACCGGTCACCTCGGCCAGGTCGTACTCGGGCAGCCCCAGGTTGCGGGATTGCAGCCATTCCTGGAGTCGCGTCTTCGGGTCCTTCAGGGCTTGCGCGTTGGGAAGGGCATCGATCTTCCCCCGCCAGAGTTCCATGATCAGCGTACGCGCGTGCTCAAAGCCCCGGGTGAGATAGGCAGCCCCGATCAGCGCTTCCATCGCATTCGCCAGAATCGTCTCCCTGCGGGAGCCACCACTCTTCAGTTCTCCCGGGCCGAGGATCACCCGCTCCCCCACCCCGATGCTCACGGCCACCTCGGCCAGTGTCTCCTTTCTCACCAGATAGGCGCGCAGACGACTGAGATCACCCTCGCGCAGGCGATCGAATCGGCGGTAGAGATATTCGGAAACGACGAGTTCGAGAACGGCGTCACCCAGGTACTCCAGCCGTTCGTTGTTGCGGCTGCCGGCGCTGCGGTGTGTCAATGCCTCGGTAAGCAGGTCAGCGTCGGTCACGCCCTCCCAGAGGAGGCCCTCGACGACGCCTGCGGGGGTCACGTCTTAAACGTCTCCGAAAACTTGAAAACGATGACGGCATCGATGTTCGCGAACAGGTGTTTGCGAACCTCGTAGTCGATATCGACCGTCGAGTTGCCCGATTCGCGCTTGAAGGTCAGATTGTCGTAGGTCACGTCGCTGATGCTGTTCACATCCAGCCGTTTGCTGATGGACTGCCAAATGATCTTCTTGTTGTTGTAGCCCTTGCCTCTGGAGTCCTGTGCTACTTCGTTCAGGATCTTCTCTACTGCATAGCCGTTCAGATACACGGGAAACAGCTTGAATCCGACTACCATGCCGAATCCGAGTATCCCGATCAGAACCAACCACAGAAGAAACGAGGCCCCACGCTGGCGCTGCATAGATTTCATTATTCGGCTCCCCGATCAATCGATTCCGTTCCCGATGCGGCCCACATCGAATACCTTGCCGTTGATGTCCCAGTTAAGCCATATTATAAACGCTTTACCCACCAGATTTTCCTCGGGGACGAATCCCCAGAAACGGCTGTCGTTGCTGTTGTCCCGGTTGTCCCCCAGTACGAAGTAGTGGCCTTCGGGAACGACCCACTCACCGCGCATGTTGAACCGTCCGGGCTGCACGAGGATCTCGTGATTCACGTCCTCGATGTGTTCGGCCCGAACCTCGGCACCGGTCATGACCTTCCCGGTACCCACACCGGTGTAGGCCCCTTCGACGGATTGCTTCATCGGTTCCCCGTTGATGTACAGGACCTTGTTCTCGTAGGAGATGCGATCACCCGGCAGCCCCACGATCCGCTTGATGTAGTCGTCGGACGGATTGTTGGGGAAGCGGAAAACGGCGACGTCGCCGCGCGCGGGCTCCCCCGTCTCGATGACCTTCGTGTGCAGGACCGGGAGCCGCACCCCGTAGGCGAACTTGTTGACCAGGATAAAGTCCCCGACCAGCAGGGTGGGCATCATGGACCCCGACGGAATGCGAAACGGCTCGGCAATGAACGAGCGCAGCACCAGCACGATGAGCAGCACGGGAAAGAACGATCGCGAATACTCCACGTACCAGGGCATGCGGTCCTCGGTCCCGGCCGCACCAGCCCGCCCCTCCCCCGCGGTCGCTTCAGCGTATCGCCTCCGATGGCGGAGGGCGTAAGCGAACCAGATCACGCCGGTAACCACGACGCCAATGACCAGAATCAGCTCAAGATCTATATTCATATCGTTCCACTGGTGTATTCAGAATTTCAGGGTGCCCTGCCTGTATATCCGGACTAGGAGCCTGTCGGCTTTAGGAACAATCTACTGCGCTGATGGGAGAACGGCCAAAAAATCCCCGATTCCTCGTTGCGTAGGCCCACTATGCGCCTCGAAATCGTGAACTTTTTGTCTCGCTCTCCCACCATGCTCGCTATGATCGCCTAAATCCGACAGGCTCCTAGAATGCAGGGGATCGGCTCGCATGATGGAGTGACCACGCACAGATCACTTGTCCACCTTCAGGACCGCCAGAAACGCCTCCTGGGGAATCTCGACCCGGCCGATTTTCTTCATGCGCTTCTTGCCGGCCTTCTGCTTCTCGAGCAGTTTCCGTTTACGCGTGACATCGCCGCCATAGCACTTGGCGGTAACGTTCTTGCGCATGGCCTTGACGGTGGTGCGCGCGATGATCTGAGAGCCGATCGCCGCCTGGATCGCAACGTCGAACATCTGGCGGGGAATGATCTCCTTCATCCGAACGGCGAGGTCCCGGCCGCGGGACTGCGCATTGTCCCTGTGCACGATGACCGACAACGCATCGACCCGTTCACCGTTGATCAGTACGTCCAGTTTAACCAGGGGCGCGTGTTCGAAATGCGAGTGCTCATAGTCGACCGATGCAAACCCGCGGCTGACCGATTTCAAACGGTCATAGAAATCCAGGACGGTTTCGCTCAGTGGCAGGTCGTAACTCAGTGAGACCTGCTTGCCGTGATAATGCATCCGCTTCTGTACGCCGCGCTTTTCCACGCAGAGGTTGATGATCGCGCCGACGTAATCGTGCGGCACCAGGATGGAGGCGTGGATAAAGGGTTCGCGTATCTCCTCGACGGCATTGACTGGCGGTAGGTCGGCGGGATTGTGTATCTCTATCACCTCGCCCTTGGCGGTCAATACCTCGTAGACCACGGTCGGCGCGGTTGTAATGAGGTTCAGATCGTACTCTCGCTCGAGTCTCTCCTGGACGATCTCCATGTGCAGCATGCCGAGGAATCCGCAGCGGAAACCGAACCCCAGAGCCTGCGACGACTCGGGCTCGAACGCCAGTGCCGCGTCGTTGAGCCTGAGTTTTTCCAGGGCCTCGCGAAACGCGGTGTAGTCATCGGCGCTGATCGGGTACATCCCCGCGAAAACCTTGGGCTGCACCTCCTCAAACCCTGGAAGCGCCTCGGCGGCCGGTCTGTCCGCGGTGGTAAACGTGTCGCCCACACGCGCACCGTCTATCTCCTTGATGCCGGCGATCACATAACCCACCTCCCCGGCCGAAAGTACCTCGCGGTCCTCGCGCTTTGGTGTGAAAACACCGACCCGCTCCACCTGATAGCTGCGTCCGGTCGACATTGCCATGACCTTCCTGCCCCGGAACAAAGCCCCATCCACGACACGGACGAGCGCGATCACCCCAACGTAGCTGTCGAACCAGGAATCGATCACCAGCGCCTTGAATGGCCCTTCCGGCTCACCGACGGGGGGCGGGACCGCGCAGACGATCCGCTCCAGTATATCGGTGACACCCTCTCCGGTCTTCGCGCTGACCAACACGGCGTCATCTGCCTCCAGGCCGATGACGTCCTCGATCTCGCCGATCACGCGGATCGGATCGGCCGAGGGCAGGTCGATCTTGTTCAGCACGGGCACCACCGTGAGCCCCTGCTCGATCGCGGTGTAGCAGTTCGCCACACTTTGCGCCTCAACCCCCTGCGAAGCGTCGACGACCAGCAACGCACCCTCGCAGGCCGCCAGGGACCGCGAAACTTCGTAGGAAAAATCCACGTGCCCCGGGGTGTCGATCAGATTGAGCCGATAGGTCCTTCCGTCCCGTGCGAGATACTTCAGCGAGACACTCTGCGCCTTGATCGTAATGCCGCGCTCACGCTCCAGGTCCATGGAATCAAGAACCTGCTCTTCCATCTCCCTCTCGGTCAGACCGCCGCAGTGCTGGATAAAGCGGTCCGCGAGGGTAGACTTGCCGTGATCGATGTGAGCAATGATGGCAAAGTTTCGGATATTCTCCATGGGACGGCCCGGTGGGGAGCAATCGGCCCCCGTGCCGGGTCTCGGTGACTGGCAAGGGCCGCGATTATACGTGATCGGCGCAAATCGCGGTGAACGGCTCAGTCCGGGATCCTGATCGCAACAAAGGAAGATCCGTCCCCGCGTCTGACGAACATGCGGGCAAACTTGCCTTTGGGGAGCGCACCGACGGTTTCCCTGAATTCGTTGGCGCTGTCCACGGGATCACCGTTGACGCTGAGAATCACATCCCCAGCACGAATCCCGGCATCGAGCGCCGCACCGTCGGACACCTTCTTGACCAACACACCACCGGATTCCAGGCCCAGTTGTTCACGCTGTGCAGTGGCCAGAGTGGCGATTTCCATCCCCATCACGTCCGCGCCGCGGGCGGGTTCGGGGGTCCTTTCGGAGAGGACCTGTACGTCCTCATCCGGCAGTTCCGCAACCTTCAGCTTCAGCCTTACCGGGCGGCCGTTGCGCTGGACCTGCACCGCCACCTGCTTACCGACGGCCGTGCGCCCGACCATGGGCGGCAGGGAAGCCGAATCTGTGACCTGTATGCCATCGAAGACCAGAATCACGTCTCCGACCCGTATCCCGGCCTTGTCCGCGGGTCCGTCCGGCACCACATGGGCGACCAGCGCTCCATAGGGTTTGCTCATGCCGAACGACTCTGCCAGTTCCCGCGTGACCTCCTGGATGTAGACACCCAGCCACCCGCGGGAGACATGACCCGTGTCCCTGAGCTGCTCGACGACGTTCATCGCGACATCGATGGGGATTGCGAAGGACAACCCCATGAAACCGCCGGTACGACTGTATATCTGGGAATTGATGCCGATGACCTCACCATCGAGGTTGAACAGCGGCCCGCCCGAATTTCCCGGGTTAATCGCCACGTCGGTCTGGATGAACGGTACGTAGTTTTCCCCTTCTAGACTGCGACCCTTGGCGCTCACGATACCGGCCGTCACGGAGTGCTCGAAACCGAACGGGGAACCGATCGCGAGGACCCACTCACCCGCCTTCAGCGTTTCGTCGCTCCCGATCCTGAGGACCGGAAGGTCTTTGGCAGGGATCTTCAACAGGGCGATGTCACTGCGCAGGTCCGTTCCCAGGACTTCGGCCTTCAGTTCCCGCCGATCGCTCAGCTTGACGATGATCTCGTCGGCGTCCTTGATCACATGGTAATTGGTCACGATGTAGCCGTCAGCGGATAACACGAAACCCGAACCGAGGGACCGCGTATCGAAGATGTCCGGATCATCGCCACCCTCCGGGTCACCGAAGAAACGCCGAAACAGGTCGGACAGGGGATGGTCCTCCGGCAGGTCCGGCACATCGAAGGTCTCGGCGACGGTGCGCTGCTTCGTGGTGCTGATGTTCACCACAGCGGGGGCGTTCTCGGCCACGAGTCGGGTAAAGTCCGGCAACTCCGCGGAAACCGGTGTGACGGCGGTGACCGCGGTCAGGACTGCGATCGACCAAAGGACGGGATACGTGAGTAACTTTTCCACAAACATAGACAAGAACCACTTTGGATTGGAGATTCCGACGCTTCCCTGTCCGAACAGCAGTGTACGGAAACCGGTGCGTCGCCCGGGTGGACTACGAGTCAGTCTACACGAAGTCAACCGTGCAATTGAGCGGGGCCGGTGCCCGTGTCGGTGCAAGCGGGGCACGTACATCTCGGGAAAGGAACGCTGTCCGACGGAATTAGCCCAGCCCGGATCCGTTCAGTGGCGCCAATCCGATAACGACCGGTTGGTGTTCCGGATCCTGCGAGACCCGTCGTGAAAGGTGCCGGACCCAGGCGAACCCCGTCACGAGGCCTGCAAGTCCCATCAGAACGGGGCCGCCCTCACCCTGCGTCATGCCTTCTCCGACTATGGCGAACAGGATCATCAGGACGATGGGCAGACCATATAGCGCAAGCGATCCCCGGATTATCTGGCCGTCCCTTACCGCGATGGTCACTCGATCGCCCGGTTCGGCCTGGGCCTTGTTCATCGCCCGGACGCGCGTTGTCCGCTTCCCCAGCACACTCGAGAGGACCGATGTCCCGCAACCGCCTCGCGCCGCGCAACTCCCGCAGGTGGACATGCGCTCTGTCTCGACCCAGGCCCAGGGGCCATCCACCCCGACCACCGTGCCGGATTCCTCATTCATCCGTCGCTCCACGATAGCGGACCGATTCGCCGATCTGGCTGACCGTCTCGTTCGGGACCTGCCCCACGACCGTGATCTGTCGGCCATCCAAAACACGCGCGAAGACATGCATCGCACCGCTCTCGGTCAAACCCTCGAACGCGGCGCTTTCGGACCCCGGATCGGCAATGAACACCGACACTGTCGCCATGCCGTCGGAAAGGACCATATGCTGCACCGGATCGGAATCCGCGGTCAGGGGATAGCGTACGTTTTCCGTTACCCGGAAACCCGGCGGGATTCTGGCAATCGTCCAGCCCTCGTCCGGCTCGCCAGTTTCGAGTACGTCCACGCCCCGGGGCGAGGGACTCGTCGCGAACGCGTCCTGGCCGTCACTGATGACATTGGTCCGGAATCGGTCGCCGGGTATGGGTTCGTCGTGAATGACGAGGGAGGTCAAGATGCTCTGCTCGACGACGATACCCTGACGGTCCACCATCATGGATTTCAGCGGCATACCCGTCCGCTCGTCGGCGCAGATTTCGTAACCGAACCGGAAATCGTCGCGCGGCAGTATCCTGATCAACCGGCAGCTGCGATCGGCCACGCGCCCCGTCCCAGCCATGCTGAACACATAGTAAGATTCGAGTTCATCGAGGTTCGAGGAAATCGTCGACGGCAGACCGTGGCGCTTGCGGCCGGGATCCACGAAGACGAAACGGGTACCGTGCAACGCGCAACTGACGAGATCCCCACTGCGACTGATCTCACGCGCCTCGCCGTTCAGGGAAACCACCCGCTCCCTGGTGAGACCCGCTTCATGACCGTGCAACACCTCGAAGGTATCCACGTCGTCACCATGCGTGAACACCACCGTGCCTTCGTAGTTGAGTGTATCGATTGCCTGCCCGGCTCGATCCAGCCAGTGCTTTGCGTCCGTATCGCAAATACCGGCGATTGGAAGAACCAGAAAACCCGCTATTACCAGGAAACGCATGGCCAGGTAAGGCATGGCGCCGAGGGCGTCAGTCTCCGTCCATGTCATAACCCACGATCCGGGCATATGGCGTCATTCCTCTCGAAGGGACATATCCCGCGTGCCGCGCCAGATACCGGTCGAGATTGACCTGGGTCTCCGGAGGCAAACCTCCCGCGCGGAGGTCCGTCGCGGCGGAAGAATTCGTTTCCGAAATGACTCCGGATGCGACAACCGGCCCTTCGACAGCACCATCACCCAGGCTGTTGAGCGCCCGCACTCCCAGGACCGTCACCACCGCAACGGTGACGGCCATTGCCAGACTCGCGACCGGTTTCAGAAATCCGGACCGATGGCCACCCGCCGGGTGTGCCCCAGACGGCAACGGCAGTCGCTCGACCTGCCGCATTACCCGCCCGGGAAACCCTGGATCGATGCGTACGGGGGTATCCTGGCGCAGGGCGTCACCGATGATGTGATAACGGGCCCAACGGGCCCGCTGTTCCTCGCTGTTCAGCAATTCCTTGAGTGAAAGCTTTTCTTCGAAAGGTGATGATTCGTTGTCCGCGAATGCGGAGAGAATCTCGCGGGTTTTGTCGTTCGCCGTTTCGCTCATGGCAACCAGTATCCCTGACTACAAAAATAGGCCCTTACAGGGTAGGTCCGGCGGCGCGGCGATCCGCCCCGCTCCCGATGCACTCGCCACGGGTCCTGGCCAACGCATCCCAATGTCACTGAATTCGCAACGACTACGCGCTTCGAATACACGATCTGCGCGAAAACGATCGACACGGTGTACCGCCATACTGCCCACGATTGCAGAGTACCTAGAGTACCTAATGAATAAGGGGTTTGAGGACTCGATCGATGGCTTCCCGCGCGCGGAAGATACGGGACCGGACCGTCCCGATCGGACAGTCCATCGCCTCGGCGATCTGCTCGTAACTCATTCCCTCGAGCTCTCGCAAGGTGATTGCGGTCTGGAGATCATCCGGCAGCTCCCGGATGGCGCGGTATACTGTACGTTCTATCTCCTCGGTTAGCAAATGACGCTCCGGCGTATCGTTCTCCTTCAGCGCCGATGCGCCTTCGTAGTATTCCGCCTCCTGCGGGTCGACATCGAGGTCCGGTGAACGTCTGCTCTGCTGCACCAGATAGTTCTTCGCTGTGTTGATCGATATACGATAGAGCCAGGTATAGAACGCACTGTCACCCCGAAAGGAACCCAGACCACGATATGCCTTCAGGAACGCCTCCTGCGCGACGTCCAGTGCCGCTTCCGGATCGTGCACGTAACGCGACACCAGCTTGATGATCTTGTGCTGGTATTTACGAACCAGCATATCGTAAGCCGTGGTGTCTCCACCCTGCACCCGCTCGACCAGTATCTGGTCATTGCTCTTCTCGCCCATGCCCCCTCACAAGCGGGCGCGTCCCTGCGCCTACACTTAATTGACAGATCGCCCTGGATTGAGTTCTCAACCTTACCGCAATTATTTCCGCCCGCTCTCCGCAGGATTGATTCGCATCGCGAAAGACCGGGAGCCCGTTTGTCGGGGTCCGGTTTCCATCATCGGACGTCGGCATCGGCGTGCGATCGACCCATTCGGACCAGACCATTGTACAGACATGAACGATACGAGGCGTCGTCACCGCCTGGGACCACCGCATCGCGAATAGTGCGGACCGATGGATTGTGCCAAAATAGTTCGTGCTCTCAATCCCGATCCGCACCGTGACCATATTTCCGTGTGATGTTCTCGTAATTGGCAGCGGCGCTGCCGGGCTGTCCATCGCCCTGCATCTGGCCAAACATGCCCGGGTGACCGTGATCGCCAAGGAAGCCGTCACCGAAGGGAGCACCTACTACGCCCAGGGTGGAATCTCCGCGGTTATCAACCCGGACGACTCCGTCGAGGCACACGTGGCCGATACCATCAACGCCGGCGCGGGACTGTGCCACGAGGACGCCGTGCGACTGACCGCGTCCCGCGGCGCGGAGAGTGTGCGCTGGCTCGTCGACATCGGCGTGAACTTCACAGGAGAGCCGGGACAGTTCCATCTGACGCGCGAGGGCGGCCACAGTCATCGGCGCGTCGTGCATGCCGCCGACGCAACGGGAAGGCAAATCGAAAACACTCTGGTTTCCCAGGCACGAAGCCACCCGAACATCGATCTGCTCGAAGATCAGATTGCGATCGACCTGGTCACCACGCACAAGCTGACGCTGACGAGCCGGACGAAACGCTGCATCGGCGCATATGTCCTGGACCGTGAGAAAGGCGCCGTCCAGGCGGTAGCGGCCCGATTCGTCGTACTCGCCACCGGTGGCGCCAGCAAGGTTTATCTCTACACCAGCAATCCCGACACATCGTCTGGAGACGGGATCGCGATGGCCTGGCGCGCCGGTTGCCGGGTCGCGAACATGGAATTCAACCAGTTCCATCCCACCTGCATGTACCATCCGCGCGCAAAGTCGTTCCTGATTACCGAGGCTTTGCGTGGAGAGGGAGGACGGTTGCTGCTTCCCGAGGGGGAACCCTTCATGAACCGGTTCGACTCCCGGGGAGAACTCGCGCCTAGGGACATCGTGGCGCGCGCCATCGACCACGAGATGAAGCGACTGGGTGCCGACTGCGTGTATCTGGACATCAGCCACCGCAGTGCAGACTTCATTACCGGCCACTTTCCAAACGTGTACAGGCGCTGCCTGGAGTTCGGTTACGACCTCACCCGGGAACCCATTCCCGTCGTGCCTGCGGCACACTACACCTGCGGGGGCGTGATGACGGAACTCGACGGACGCACTGACGTGGAGCACCTCTACGCCGCGGGCGAAGTGGCGCACACGGGGCTGCACGGTGCGAACCGCATGGCGAGCAATTCGCTGCTGGAGTGCGTAGTCTTCGGCAAGAATGTCGCCGAGGATATCACCGCCCGCCTCGACGAACCGGATGCCGGGCTCGACATCCCGCCCTGGGACGAATCCAGGGTGACCGATTCCGACGAACTGGTCGTCATCTCGCACAACTGGGACGAACTGCGACGGTTCATGTGGGACTACGTGGGCATCGTGCGGACCACCAAGCGACTGCAACGCGCCAAACGGCGGGTCGATCTGCTCTTCGGCGAGATCAACGAGTATTACAGCCATTTCCGGGTCAGCGGCGACCTGATCGAGTTACGCAATCTCGCATTGGTTGCCGACCTGATCATCCGCTCGGCGCTAAGCCGCCGGGAGAGCCGGGGACTGCACTACACTCTGGATTTCCCGGAACGTGACGGCAACCTGGATCGGGTCGATACCGTGCTGTCGCCGGGTCATCCGTACCCGGACGCGGGCAATACAGCCCGGTGACTACGACACGACGTTGAGAAAACGCTTGCGGTAGTACTTCAACTCCGCGATCGAGTCACGGATATCCTGCAGTGCGAGATGCTGCGAGTCCTTGTTGAAACCCCGCGCGACCTCCGGGGCCCAGCGCCTGGCCAGCTCCTTCACTGTGCTGACGTCCAGATTACGGTAGTGGAAGAAGGCCTCGAGGGAGGGCATTTCGCGCGCGAGAAACCTGCGATCCTGACAGATGCTGTTGCCACACATGGGCGATACGCCCTCGGGAACGAATCGACTGAGAAACGCCAGCGTTGCGGACTCGGCATCGGCATGATTGTGAGGGCTGGACCGAACCCGGTCGAGTAGACCCGAGCCGGTATGCTGGCGGGTGTTCCACTCGTCCATCCCCGAGATGACGTCCGCTTCCTTATGGATGGCGATGACCGGTCCGGCGGCAACCTCGTTCAGACGCTTGTCGGTCACGATGGTCGCGATTTCTATGATCGAATCCCTGACGGTGTCCAGCCCCGTCATTTCCAGGTCGATCCAGATCAGGTTTTCGGAATCCAAAGTCCCTCCCGGGAATGGTCGGGGGGAAAATCGCCCCGGCTTTCGGAATGTGCCATCGCAAGCGGCGCGGCGCGCCCCGTCGATGCCTGTGCCGCAAATCAATCCTCAATAACCGGCACAGCGTACAATATTATGATAACCCTATTATGATAACCCGCTCATCCATGATCGAGTCTTACCGACTCTGGAGTGAAAATTGATGAAGATGCACCTCCCGATTGCGGGTTTAGCCATCACGAGCCTCGCCAGTGTGTCCGCCGCCTGGGCGGGCGACGCCACAAAGGGAAGGCAACTGCACGACGCGCATTGCACCGCCTGTCATATCGGCATGACGGGCGGTGACGGTTCGATTCTGTATAAGCGCAAAGACAGGCGAGTGAACGACATGCAGGCACTCCAAAAGCAGGTGAAACGCTGCGAGATCGCACAGGGTCTGAATTTGGTCGATGAGGACGTCGACGATCTCGTCACCTACCTCAACAGCACCTACTACAAGTTTCCATCGCCCTGACCCCCGCGCACGACGTGTCCCGAACGCCGCATTGGGCCCCGGGAAATGCGGGCGGCGTGGACCTCACGGGTTTCGTCGTCACCCGTTTCGGCGCCGAGCTGATCGTGATGACCGAAACTGGCAAATCACAGCGATGTGGTTCGAAGCGGCGTCTGGACTATGTCGTCTGCGGAGACGTGGTGCATTGGCATCATACCCCCGGAGGCGACTGCGTCGTCACCGCGGTGCGCGAGAGGATAAACGAACTGGCGCGCACGGACAAACGTGGTCGCCGGCGTGTCGTGGCGGCCAACGTGGAACAGTTGCTGGTCGTCACCGCTTACACTCCCGGTCCGGACTGGAATCTGGTGGACCGCTACATCGCCAGCGCCGAAAACCTGGATGCCGGCTGCGCCGTGATCTACAACAAGATCGATCTCGGACCCGCGGATACCGAAACCGACCGGAAGCTGTCCCTGTATGCCGATCTGGGCTACCCGGTGATCCGTTGCAGCGCCCAGGACCGGCTCCGGACGGGGGAACTCGGGGACCTGGTAGCCGGCAGGACGAGCATCTTCGTCGGGCAATCGGGGACAGGGAAATCCTCATTGATCAAGTCGCTGCACCCACACCTGGACATCCGTATCGGCACGCTGGGCAAGTCGGGCCGTCACGGCCGTCACACGACCAGCCGTTCGGTGATGTTTCACACCGCCGCGGGCGGACACCTGATCGATTCCCCCGGTGTGAGAAGTTTCGATCCGCCGCTACGGACACGTGAGCAGGTCGAGAGGGGATTCAGGGAAATCACGCCCTGCATCGGACACTGCCGGTTCCACAACTGCACCCATACGGTGGAACCGGGCTGCGCCGTGCTGCGCGCCGCCGATGAGGGGAGGATCCAGGCCGACCGCCTCGCGAGCTATCAGGAATGCCTCACCACATTGAGGGAGCCGGGATGAGAGGACCGCGGACGCAACGCCCCTCCGTCACTTGAGGGTATTTCTGAGGCGATTTCTGTCAAATGACAGTCCATCCTGCTTGTCTTTTCGTTCGTCCTCTGTGTTGCGACAACCGTGACATAGTTCAACTATGCGCCTGTTGTCGCGCCTTGATGACTAACGAAAATCCGGCGCAATCCGGTATGCCATTTTCCGGCAATCGCCTAATAGTCCCTGCGATCCGCTAGCGCCTGCGCCAGAGTCGAACCATCCAGGTATTCCAGTTCTCCGCCGACGGGCACCCCCTGGGCCAGGCGCGTGGTACGGATCCCACGCTGGTGAGCCAACTCGCCCAGCACGTGCGCTGTCACCTCCCCCTCAACCGTAGGGTTGGTCGCCAGGATCACCTCGTCCACCTCGCCCTCGTCGAGGCGTGCCTCCAGGACATCGAGTCCGATCTCCTCGGGACCGATTCCGTCAAGCGGCGAGAGACGCCCCATGAGTACGAAATATTGCCCGCGAAACGCTGTACTGGTCTCGATCGCTACGACGTCTGCCGGACTCTCGACCACGCACAATTGTTCCCGGCGACGGCCCGGATTGGCGCAGATCGCGCAGGTGGGATGTTCGGAAAGGGTCCGGCAACGCACACAGTGACCGACCTTCTCGACGGCCTCGGCGAGCCGCCCGGCGAGCAGGCGCGCCCCTTCGCGATCCCGTTCCAGCAGGTGAAAGGTCATGCGTTGCGCCGTCTTGTCCCCGACTCCCGGCAGGCATTTCAACGCCTCGATGAGGTCCTGTATCAGCGAGGAACCGCTCACGGCGTGTCGTTACGCCGGGAAACATCGGGTATGCGGGACCCGACTTGGCGCATGCCGGACCGCCTCAGAACAGCTTCATGCCGGGCGGCAGGCCCATGCCCGAGGCCAACCCGGAGAACCGGTCCTTCATCTCCTGCTCGACCTTGTGTACGGCGTCATTGATCGCCGCGGCGATCAGGTCCTCGAGCATGTCCTTGTCGTCCTGCAACAGGCTGTCGTCCACGCTGATACGCCTGACTTCGTACTTTCCGTTCATCACCACCGAGACCAGACCGCCACCGGCCTGTCCCGTGATCTCAGCCCGGGCGAGTTCCTCCTGCGCCCTGGCCATCTCGGATTGCATCTTCTGCGCCTGTTTCATCAGGTTGCCGAGTCCACCTTTCATACTTTCACCTTTATCCCGATCCAATCAATTCGTACGTCATCGAGTCGAACCCTCACCGTCAACCGATCGGTTCGATGGAATCCGGGACGATCCGGGCTCCGAATGACGCCTTGAGCCCCTTGACAAGGGGGTCGTCTTCCACCGACCGCTCGGCGGTGCGCTGACGCGCCTCCTGTGCGCGGCGAGTCACTTCCGCGGGCGTGTCCGAGACATGCTTGCCGATGTCGATGCGCAACCGGACGCTCTCGCCCAGGCGCTCGCACAGCGCCTGCGCGAGCCGCTGCTCCGCGTTCGCGGTGCGCAGCCCCGCGTGCTGCTCCTCCAGGACGAGCCGAAACAGGTCGCCCTCGCGTCCCGCCGCGCTGCAATTGCTCGCGAGGGCGTAGGCGACGCCCTTCAGCCCGAGTCGGTCCATCAGGGCAGGCCAAGCAATATCCTGTCCCGACCCAGCCTGCGAACGGCGGACCGCTCCATGCGAATCCGGCACCGGACCGCTCAAAGCGTCCCCGGAGAGCGGGGCCGAACCCGCGACAGGACCCGGAGCATCTGCACGATCCTCCGGTCCCGCCGGTTCTTTCACCACGGACTCCAACGCCGCCGGTTGCTTTCCCGCGTATTGCCCCTCACGCTCGAAGGGCCGGAACGCCAGCATCCGCAGCAGGGTCATCTCCAGCGCGCTTCGTGGGTCTGGCGCCCAGGGAAAGTCACGGCGTCCGTGGAGCGCAATCTGGTAGTGCAGCTGGATGTCCTCATCGGGAAACGCCGCCGCCAGGGGCCTGGCGAGGGGATCATCCGAATAGATCGACGCAGCGAGTTCCGGCGCCTGGCGTATGACCGCCGCGCGATACAGGGAATCTGCCAGATCTGTGAGCACACCCTCGAGATCGACACCCTGCTCCACGAGCGAGGCAGTTGCCCCGAGCACCCCCGCCGCGTCCCGCTCGACCAGCGCCCGTACCAGGGCGAGCAGCACGGCGCGCGGCGCCCATCCGAGCATCTCCGTGACCTCACCCTCCCGAACGGCACCGTTTCCAAACGAGATGGCCTGGTCCAGGAGACTGAGCGCATCACGCATGCTTCCGTCGGCCGCCCGCGCCAGCGCGTCCAGTGCCGCCCGGTCGAAGGGCACGGCCTCTGCCTCGAGGACGCGCGCGAGATGATCGGCGATCATCGCCGCAGGCAGGCGTTTCAGGTTGAACTGCAGGCAGCGCGACAGCACGGTGACCGGGAGCTTTTGCGGGTCTGTCGTCGCCAGCAGGAACTTCACATGGGGCGGGGGTTCCTCGAGCGTCTTCAGCAGGGCGTTGAAACTGTGCGTCGACAGCATGTGCACCTCGTCGATGAGATACACCTTGTAACGGCCGCGCGCGGGTGTGTACTGCACATTGTCGAGCAGTTCGCGGGTATCGTCCACGCCCGTTCGGGAGGCCGCATCGACCTCAATCAGGTCGACGAAACGACCTGTATCCACGTCGCGGCAGATCTCGCACTCACCGCAGGGTTTCGCGGTAATCCCCGTTTCGCAGTTCAGGCACTTGGCGAAGATCCGCCCGAGAGTCGTCTTGCCGACACCGCGTGTTCCCGATAGCAGATAGGCGTGGTGCAGCCGTTCCTGGTCCAGCGCGTTCGCCAGCGCACGCAGCACGTGCCCCTGCCCAACCATCTGTTCAAATGTCGCCGGTCGCCACTTGCGAGCCAATACCTGATAAGACATCGATCGAACCGTTGCCAAAGGGTTGCAGGTAAGACGGGAACCGGCGCCATCGGGCCTCACCGGCCCTTCAACTGCGCGATCCGGATTCTCGCAGTGTCACGGTGCACTGCGGGAATCTATCGGTACTCTGCGTATGAGTACTCGAAGGCCAGCGCCTTGCGTCTGATTAGAGGCGGCGGCTCGCACCAGCCAGACCCCGGCGCCCGAGTCCGCCGTTACCGTTGCTCCCTTCCGGGCCTGGCGGGGTTCACGGCATATCGTCGCGAGGAAACCGGCACGAGCCACCATCGAACGCTGATGGCCACGGCTACGGGTGCGATATCCCGACCCGCGATCCGTTCAACTCGCTCGCTAGTTTAACATCGCA
The DNA here is from genome assembly GCA_022340215.1 of Gammaproteobacteria bacterium. NCBI lineage: Bacteria > Pseudomonadati > Pseudomonadota > Gammaproteobacteria > Gammaproteobacteria bacterium. The sequence goes on along the minus strand of JAJDOJ010000166.1, from coordinate 723 downwards.
ACCGCCCTGTGTGGCGACAGTTTGTCTCGCGCAGAACCCGACCTCGAGCGGCGGACCCATTCCGGAACGACAGTACGAAGGCACGGGTACCCAGACGTCGTGGTCCGGCAGGACGCCGAGATGGTCAACGGGACCGGCGTCATGATCACCCGCAGCTCCACATACGATCGGAACCTACCCACAAGGCAAGAGAGAGAATGGATAGTGCCTGAACAAAAACCTATAACATCAATAGATACAGATCGTTAGAGACCCGCGCCGGGATCGTCGATGGCCGCCATATAGGCGAGATAGCGTTCGTTGGCGGCACGCATCGGCTTGCGCAGATCCCGCAGGCTGTAGATATTTTTGCGTAGCGGCGCCAGTTTCCATTGTGAGTCGCCGTCACGCTGTTCCACCCATCGGTGGATCTTGAAGAATGAGGCATCGTTGGTGGTGCATTCGACCCGGGCCATGATGCCGGCTTTGTCCTACAGCTTGAGCTGGCCGGCCCCATCGGGTGTCGGATGCGTGTACCCTGGATTCGGGTGGAAAAATCATTGCCCACCTCACCCTGGTAAGCGGTGCTCGGTTTGCGGCCAAGGAAGGTGGCAACATGATCTGTTTGAACGGCATGCACCGCGGTGCGGACGATGGCGTCGTAGAGTGGCTGGAATTCGGCTTGGCGATGGAAGACGACGTCGGTGGCGAATTCCACCTGCATCAAGCTCCAGTGGTAACCGC
>JAJDOJ010000165.1 GCA_022340215.1 Gammaproteobacteria bacterium | reverse complement strand
GGCCCGGCGATTTTCTCTTCATCCCGCCCGACGTCCCCCACCAGCCGCGCAACCTCAGCGACACCGAGCCCGCACGCGCCATCGTCGTTCGCAACGATCCGAACGAGCAGGAGCACGTGGTGATCTACGATCCGGAGTCGGCGTCGGACAGCGGCGATTCAGCGCACTGAATCTGGTTTCATGACAAACGGTCGATAGTGTCATCTCTGCTCAAATCGGTTCTCGCGCTAGCGATCGTTAAAAAAACAGACAGCACGAAACCATGGGGAAACGCAAGCTATTCGTCAGTCACAGCTCGAAGACTACCGACACCGAGGACTTTCGGCGGCAGGTCTGCAGCAGGCTGCAACAGAACGACAATGGCTGGTATGTGCTCGTCGACAAGGACGGGGACCTCTACCCTACGGTGGACTGGGAACGTCGCCTGGACGAATGGCTGTCCGAATGCCATGCAGCCGTGATACTGGTTTCGGATGCGGCGCTGGAATCCTGGTGGGTCCACAAGGAGATGACCATACTCAGGTGGCGCTGGGCGCTGGATCCGCATTTCAAGCACCTGTTCATCGTATTGCTCGATGGCCTTACTCAGGAAGTCTTCACGCGCAAACGATTCGAGATACTCAATCTGGACCGCATCCAGTTTCTCACTGAACACGGCGATAGTCCGGAAACGATCGTGCAAGAGATCGAAAAGATACTTCCGAAAACTGTTCCGCCCGCCACGTCGTTCGATGATTTGAGAGACGTAATCGCGGACAGCCTGAGGTTCGGTGATCCGGGCAGGGCATCCGCCCTGAAACGGGCCTGCGATCGAATATCGCTGGAGGAGAAACTGGGGGAGCCCGTCCGGTGGGCCGGACCGGACCCCGCGCCCCACGCCGACGCTCTTTCAAGGCTGTTGCTGCGCGAAAACCGCTGCAGCATGGATATGTTGATCGACATGCTCAATGCCATCAATCCCCCCATAAACGCCGATGATGCCAGATGGCTGTATGACACGGTCAAGTCGTTGTGGGCCAACGAGGAAGCGGCCGCACTCCTGCCGCTCTGCCGCGTCCAGGAAGGGCACTCGCTGGGAGCGGTTGCCATGAACGGCCGGAAGCTGTTCCGATTTTCCGCGGAATGCCATGTTCGCCGCGCGCATCTCCTGGATAGCAGGTGGTCATTGATTTCCATCGACGTGAACCGAACCGACCTCGAGGCCATCGCCGAGGGTATCCGGGACCATTTCAGGGAATATATTCTCGAGGATCTCGATGAAACCGATGTCGAAACGGATCGTCAGATCAACGAGTTCCCGGATCCGATTTATGTCCTTCTGCCAGCGAAACGGGACGACGGGCACCTGCTCGATGAATTGCGCCGGAAGTATCCCGGTATCGTCTACATCCTGTCTGTCGGTGAGCAAATGCCGTCTCGTGACCGGCTTCCGGATAACGTGGTTCGGCTGGAGCCGCCCATCGATCTCGAAAGCGAGTCGCGGCAGAACAAGGCCTTGAACCAGGCAAGGAACCTATTGAGAAATCTATCGGGTGGTAAACGATGACCTACGTCCCCTACGTCCCCAGGCTGTTCACCGTGCCAACGATCGATACATCGAAGATCCCGTTCGATCCCGCACCTGACGATGCGGAAACGACGCGGCCCTATGTCTTCGACGACGACATTCTCGTGGCTCTGGACGTCGCCATGGCAACACGCCGGCCGCTGCTGGTCTCCGGCGAACCGGGCACGGGGAAGACGACGCTGGCCCGTGCAATGGCCGGTATCCTCGATCGCCGGTTTCTTCCCCGGGTCGTTACCTCGCGGACGCGGCTCGAAAACATCACCGGCGACCTGGATGCGCTCAGGCGGCTGCACCATGCCCAGGCCGCGCAACGGGGCGAGACGGCATTGCCGGAATGGGCCTATCGGGTGCCGGGCATATTGTGGTGGGCCTATGACAGGGAGAGTGCGTTCCGGCGGGGCGCCGACCCGGACGAATACAGGGAAGTGAAGGAAAGGAACGACCCCCGCTATCAGGATCCTGTCGAGCCGGGAATCGCCGGTGGCGAAAACAACGTCGTACTGCTGCTGGACGAGATCGACAAGGCGGATCCCGATGTCCCCAATGACCTGCTCGAACCCATGGACTCCCGAAGATTCCACGTATTCGATCAGGAGATCAGTGCGGACAAGACCCTGCAGGTGCTGGTCATTATCACGACCAATGGCGAGCGGGAACTGCCCCCTGCGTTCCTGCGCCGATGCGTGACATTGCAGCTCAAAGAAATAGACGAACAAACCCTGATCAAGGTCGCGAGGCACCACCATGGTGACGAACGGGCACCCCTGTACGAAGCGGTCGCGAAAAAAGTGATGGAACTCCGGGAGGATGCCGTTTCGAGCGGGCGACGGCGTCCGGGTACGGCGGAGTTTCTGGATGCGGTGCGTGCCTGCAAGGAACTGGAATTGACACCGAATTCCAAGGTCTGGCGCAGGGTCGCTGAAAGCACGCTGGAAAAACACATCGGTTAGTCTCGATGTCCGGGAACTCACGAGGCGAAATCTCTCTCGGCGATCTGGCGATCGCCATCAAATGGCTGTCGCCATCCGACCCGGGGCATCTCTCGCGCATTGCCCGCTGTCTGGGCCACCAGCTGGACGTGGACGTGACGCCACCGACCCGGGTGCAGGGGGTCTGGGATCCTTCCCATCGCCCAGATCGGGAGGCACCTTCGACCCCGGAACCACCCCGTATGGAACGAGAGGCGCCTCCGGCCGAACCCCGTGCGCCGAAGGTTTCGCTGCCGAGGCCACCACCACCCTCGGACGGATACATCAGCAGGATCGAGGAACTGCCGCCCCGGCCGGAGAGGCCGCCGGACTGGGTCATACAGGCGGAAACGCTCTCCCGCGCACCGGATATCGCGGCTCGCCCGGATCGGACACCGCTTTTCAGCCGGCGGCACAGTCGCGGCATACTGGCCGCCATCGTTGCGACAGAGAGCCTGTCGGGGAGAATCGACGAACGGGAGGTCATCGATACACTGACCCGTCAGCGGCTGCTGTCGCGGCTGCCCCGACAACCCGTACCGACGCTGCGACGCGGTGTGCAGCTCCTCTTCGATCGATCGGAGTCCATGGCGCCATTCTATGAGGACTTCACGGATCTGCTGGAGTCGCTCGGACGGCTTGTCGGCGGACACCAGCTATGGCATCGAAGTTTCAAGGGGTCTCCATTGAGATCCGTGAGAAGGTCAGGGAAAGGCGCCGGATTCAGGTTCTATCGCGGAACACCCCTGGTGGTCGCGACCGATTTCGGTATCGCGGCGCCGCTTTTCGGCAAGGATTCCGCGCGCCCGGGCGACTGGCTGCGCTTTGCGGCCCTGGCCAGACTGTACGACTGTCCGCTTATCGCCCTGGTACCCCATGACCCCAGGTGGTGGCCCGCCTCGCTGATGGCGCATTACAAACTGGTGCACTGGGACGCCTCGCTGAGCGCGGGTGATGTACGCCGCGCGATAGGCATGGGACACAGGATTTCGTCGTGACGCCAACCGGCGACATTGCCGCGGACGAGGATTTCCGGCAGATCGTCGATTCGGAGGGCAGGGACGTCATCCGTCTGGGAGCGTTGCTCTCGCCCGCGGCACACATCGATTCGAGGTTTCTCCGCAACTTCCGGATGCAGCTCCTGCCTGGCTCGGATGCCGGTCTGGAAGCCCGCTTCTGGCACAGCAGTCTCGTCGGCAGCCGCAGTCTGGGCACCATCACCCTGGACCCGGAAATCGTCCTTGAACTGGGCAGACGCCTGTTTGAGGAAGACCCCGAGTTACTGAAACGGTCCTGGAAATGCATCGAGTCGCAACACGAGTATCTGCCCGACACCCTGCGTCTGCAGGAAGCATTGCGATTCTCCTCGATCACGGGGAGCCCCGCTGATGCCTTGCTCGCGCGTGTGCACAAGACCCTGTCCGGTCTCAGGGACGGCGCTCAGCGCCGATCGATGGGCCGATGGCTGAAGACGACGCTGCCCGAACTGCCTTTACGGCAGCAACGCATGCCGCAGGTGCAATGGCTTGCGTCCGTGGCCGCCGCGGAGCTCGGGGACGCTCCCGAGTCCGTTTCCGTCCCGCAGGGGGAGGAAGGGGAAAACGTACCGGTCTGGCTGTTCCCCCGCAGGGAGGAAGAAACGGATTTCGCTTACCACCTGAAACTTTCTCCCGGTGTCCTGGCCGTGGTTCACGCCGAGGAACCGGGAGCAGTCACGCTCCCGATGCACGATGGTATTCCCGTCCTGCTGTATGTGACCTGGCAAACGCGAAGCGGGAACGGCAGCGGCTGGCTGCAGACCCGAGCGGACCAGCGGCTGACCCTGCCGCACGACTGCCGGGCCGTCGAGCTGGTCTCGCCGGACGGCCGGCGGTTCCGGCTCTGGGCCGAGCGTTCCGAAAAGGGGGAACAAACCGTTCCCGAGACCTCCGGACTGATCCTGCTGCACAGACCGGACGACAGGGAACTCGCCGACAGGGTGGCCCGTCTCCTTCGGGATCGCGATGTGAACGTTCGGCTTCGAGAGGAAGATGAATCCGTGCCGGCATCCGATTTCACGGACCAGCCTGTCGTCTGTCTCTGGAGCAAAGCGTCGGCGGCATACTGGGATCGACGGTCCAGCCAGCGGGGCGATGCCCCTCCCGGCGTTTTGCTGAGGACCGCGCCCGACGTGCCGTTACCGGAAGGCATGGGCGAATCCGGCGTGTTCGATCTGTTTGATTTCGACTCCCCGGACGGCGAGGGCCGGGTCGATCGCCTTTTGAAGCGCATACGGGCGCTCCTCGATGGACCGCGGCCACCCGCTGACCGGGGGCGTACCATTGTTTTCGGGGAAAGCGGGTATGTCGTGGAACCCGGCACGCCGGGTCCGGAGATCGAGTCCCTGCTCACCGAGCTGAACGATGCGGATACCACGCCGGCCCGGCGTCTGGAGATCGGCGACCGTCTGGCGGAACTCGGGGATCCGAGGCCGGGGGTCGGGGTGCGTGAACACCTCGTTGATCAGCGGTCGCAGGAGCATCCGGACGTTGAGGTGTCGCCCGTCTCACGATACCCGGCGGATGTACGGAAGTTGCTGGACGAACTGGCCGACCCCGGGACCGAGCCACCCAGGCGCCTGGAGATCGGAGACGAGCTGGATAGACGCGGGGACCCGCGACCGGGTGTAGGGCTGGACGGGAACGGACTGCCGGCGATCGATTGGGTGAAGATCCCCGGCGGTCGGTTCATCTACCAGGATGGGGAAAGCGTAAAGCTTCCGGACTCTCATATCAGCCGCTTCCCCATGACGAATCGTCAGTACCAGGCATTTGTCGATGACAAAGGATATGACGACGACCGCTGGTGGCAGGACCTCAAGAAGCCTAAACAGACAAAATCCATATGGCAACAGGGGAACCGCCCCCGCACCAATGTGGACTGGTACGAGGCGGTGGCGTTCACGCGCTGGCTTTCGGCACAGCTCGGTTACGAGGTCCGCCTGCCGACGGAGCAGGAGTGGGAGCGGGTGGCGCGGGGCAGGGAAGGGCGTGACTACCCGTGGGGCGGGGGGTACCGCTCGGGTTTTGCGAATGTCAACGAAAAGCGGATCGAGACTGGTTCATGGGACCTTAAGGAAACAACCGCCGTGGGGATGTACCCGCAGGGCGCCTCGATCGAGGGTGTGCTGGATCTCGCCGGCAATGTCTGGGAGTGGTGTCTTAACAAAGTCGAAAAACCAGAGGTGATCGCTCCCGACAAGAGTGGTGATTCTCGCGTGCTGCGCGGCGGCTCCTGGATCAGCTCTCCAGGCTTCGCGCGCGCCGCGGTCCGCGTCAGGTACTATCCCGACAACCGTAGGTACCTCGTCGGGTTTCGGGTGTTGTCGTCTGCCCCCATCGCTGGCCGCTGATCGTCT
>JAJDOJ010000164.1 GCA_022340215.1 Gammaproteobacteria bacterium | reverse complement strand
GAGTGGATTTTCGAGGGATTTTTCGTCCTGACAAGGCGGATTCGATGCGCAATGCCGCCCCATTGCAAGTCGAATCCAACGCCGTCAGGGCGGAAAAGATCCGTAAAGCCGCCGTCCACGATGAATGTCAACAGAGCCTAGCGCAATGCCATGAAAGCGAAACCCTTCAATCGCGCCTCGGACCCAATGTTTCTCCGCTTCTCGACCCGGGTCCTGCGCACCATCTGCGTCGTCGGATTCCTTGGCGTGAATCCGGTATCTTCAGAGGAAACCAAGTCGCTATCAATCGAGTCCCCGGCTTTCTCCCATGACGCCGCCATCCCCGCCAAGTACACCTGCAAGAGAGAAGACATATCCCCGGCGCTGATTTGGTCAGGTGTACCCGAAGGCGCGCGGAGCCTGGTACTCATTGTCGACGATCCCGATGCCCCGGACCCGAGGGCACCGCGGATGACCTGGGTACATTGGGTTTTGTACAACATTCCTCCGGATGCGACCTCCCTTCCTGAAGGCGTTCTCCCCGATCGGCTTCCACCGGGAACGAAGGAGGGCATCAACGACTGGAAACGTGCCGGATACGGAGGCCCTTGCCCACCCATCGGACGACACCGCTATTTCCATAAGCTTTATGCGCTGGACCTCGAGCTCGAGGAGATGAAAACGCCGACCAAAGCCAGAATCGAAGCGGCAATGCAGGGTCATGTCATAGCCCAAGCGGAACTCGTTGGGACCTTCGCGAAGTAGTTGCGCCGCCAGATCGTCGGGTTACCGCGGGCATCTTAGCGATAACGGGTCGCGTTCCTGTATGCAAGCGGGGGTCAGGTCTTGTCCCGTGACTGTGGCTCGAGTAGACTGCCTCCATGGCAAGACCGCTACGTATAGAGTTTGCTGGAGCCCTTATCGGGTAGGTAGGACACGTCTATCAATGCCGATACAAGGCCATCTTGGTACAAAAAGACGATCATCTGTTGGAGTTATCTCGCTACATCGTTCTCAATCCCGTTCGCGCCCGCATGGTACGCACGGCACGGGATTGGCCCTGGAGCAACTATCGGGTTACGGTAGGAATGACCGTGGTGCCCAATTGGCTGGAGATCGACTGGATACTGGCCGCGTTCGCCGAACGCAAGCAACAGGCACAGACCGCGTACCGACGGTTTGTCGCCGACGGAAAGAATCGGCCTTTCCCCTGGCAAGAACTCAAGAATCAAATCTATCTGGATTCAGATGCATTTGTGGATACGATGCAGCGCAAAATAGACGCAGACCGACGCTTGAGTGAAATCCCCAAGACGCAACGACGGCCCGTGTCCCGGCCGTTGACTTGGTATTTCGACAAACACCGAGATCGCGATACTGCGATTTTCGAAGCCTTGAATAGTGGAGGCTACAATATGCGAGAGATTAGCGAGCATGGTGGATTACCTTATTCCAGGATCGGCAGAATTGTGAATCTACCTGAAAAGGCACGAGACAAGACCTGACCCTGTTTGTGCTGCACGATAGGTACCGCCTGATTCCATCAGAGCCTGATGACGGGGGTGTAGACACTGCCGACCGGCCTGGATATTCCGGGCGGCGAATCCGACTCAAGAGTATTGAGAACAATGACACAGAATATTTACGTGGCCGGCGCGGAAGCGAAAAGTGGCAAGTCCGTGGTCGCGCTCGGGCTGATGGAACTGCTGTCTACACAGACCAATCGTCTGGGCTTTTTCCGTCCCGTCATTCGCAGTGAGCACTCAGGCGATCCGATCATCGAGCTGATGACTGCGCGTTATTCGTTGAGTCAACCGTTCGAAATGATGTTCGGTTGCAGTCACGAACAGGCCAGGGACTACATCACCCGGGATCGCCAGGATGACCTGCTCAAGGTCATCCTGGAAAAATTCAAATCCCTGCAAGTGCATTGTGATCACATTGTCTGCCTGGGCACCGACTTCAGCGGTGTCGACGCTGCGCTCGAATTCGACTTCAACGCGGACGTGGCCAACAACCTGGGCTGTTATGTGATGCCGGTCGTGAAAGGTTATCTGCGCGACGCGGAGCAGATCGTCGATGCGGCCAGGGCGTTCATTCATTTACTCGAAGAACGCGATTGCGACATTCTTGCTGCCGTGCTGAGCAGAGTGGATGCGGCGCAGGTTGAGCAGGTCAGGTACGCGGTTGAGCGCTCACTGGGCATGGCCGCGCCGCTGTATGTGCTCGCTGAAAACCCCTCGCTTGGCAAGCCCACGATGTGGGACATCGCGAACGCGCTCGAAGCCGAATGCCTGTACTGCGGACCGGATGCGCTGAAGCGCGAGGTGCACAACTACAAGGTCGCGTCAATGCTGCTGCCGGATTTTCTGAATTACATCGAGGCGAACAGCCTGATCATCACGTCGGGCGACCGCTCCGATATTATCCTCGGCAGCCTGATGTCGTTTCCGTCGCGCGTGTATCCGCAGATCGCTGGACTGCTGCTGACCGGCAACCAGATGCCCGCGAAGGAAATCATGAGGCTGATCGACGGACTCGGCAACGTGTCGGTTGCGGTGCTGAGCGTATCGACCGACACATTCAATACCGCGATGAACGTCAACGCGGTGACCGCGAGCCTGAGCGCCGGTAATGAACGCAAGCTCGCGCTCGCGCTGGGCATCGTCGAGGCCGGCATCGAAGCCGATAAGTTGCTGCAACGCATCAGTACCACACAGTCGACACGGGTCACGCCGCTGATGTTCGAGTACGAACTCATCCGCAAGGCGCGCGTGCAGCGCCGGCATATCGTGTTGCCCGAAGGCACCGAACCGCGCATTCTGCTCGCCACCGAAATTCTGGTGTTGCGAGATGTCGCGAAAATCACGCTGCTCGGCAACCCGGATGAAATCCGCGCCAAAATCGACGAACTCGGTCTGCACCTGGATGGCGTCGTCGACATCATCGACCCGCTGCAATCCGAACTGCGCCAGCAGTTCGCACAGACCTATTACGACCTGCGCAGGCACAAGGGTATCTCGAAGGAAATGGCCTGCGATGCGATGGCCGATGTCAGCTACTTCGGCACGATGATGGTGTATCACGGTCTCGCCGACGGAATGGTGTCCGGCTCCGTGCACACCACGCAGCACACCATCCGGCCGTCGTTCGAAACCATCAAGACCAAACCCGGCGCCCGGATCGTGTCCAGCGTGTTCTTCATGTGCCTGCAGGACCGGGTACTGGTGTTCGGCGATTGCGCGATCAATCCGAACCCAAACGCGGAGCAGCTCGCGGATATCGCGATCAATTCGGCGGACACGGCGATGAAGTTCGGTGTCGAACCGCGCATTGCGATGCTGTCCTATTCCACCGGCGAATCCGGCAAGGGTGCGGCGGTGGTCAAGGTACGCGAGGCCACCGGGATCGTCCGGCGGCAGCGACCGGACCTGAAAATCGCCGGACCGATCCAGTACGACGCCGCAGTGGATGCGTCGGTGGCGAAAACCAAGGTGAAGGGTGGCGATGCGGGCACGAACGAAGTCGCCGGCAGGGCGACCGTGTGTATCTTCCCGGACCTGAACACCGGCAACAACACCTACAAGGCGGTGCAGCGCTTCGCGAATACGCTGGCGATCGGCCCGGTATTGCAGGGCCTGAACAAGCCGGTGAACGACCTCAGCCGCGGATGTACCGTGCCGGACATCGTGAGCACGGTCGCGATCACCGCGATCCAGGCGCAGAAAGATTGACCGAATGAATATCCTGGTGATTAACTGCGGTAGCTCGTCGGTAAAATACGAGCTGTTCGAGATGGACGCCCGGTGTGTGCTGACTTCGGGCGTGCTCGACCGTATCGGCGAGAGCGGGAGCCGGCTGAAACACGGCTGGCTCGACACACAGGGCGTACAGCAAAAGCGCGTCTACGAACAGACGGTCGCGGTCCATCATGCTGCGTTCGGGCTGATCCGGCAGGCGATGCGTGAGTCGGACGTGATGGACGATATCAATGAGCTGGCCGCGATCGGGCACCGTGTGGGGTCAGTCTGAGGGTCAGGTCTTGTCCCGTGACTGTGGCTCGAGTAGACTGCCTCCATGGCAAGACCGCTACGTGTTGAATGTCTCAAGGACCCAACGCAGAAGGCCCTCGGCTCCGCTGGAGGCGGTAGCCGCCAAGCACTGCGAGCGCAATGCCGCCATTGTTGCGGCGTATGCCACTGGCGTCTACAGCTACCGCGCGATTGCCGATCCTTTTGGTCTGCGCTCGGCGACGGTGGGGCGGGTGATTCGCAGCCAAATGCTATCATGCAAGACCAGACCCCATGCGCTGATCGCTTACCGCCACCTTGTCTTCGCCTCCAGGACCTCAGATCCTGGGCAAACCCCATTGGAATGCCTACCCTTTGAGATCAGTTCCGTTAGTGCAAAATGGCGAACATCTTCGACCGGAAGCGCTTGACGCGTTCGTCACCTTCTCCGAGCAGGTCGAACACCGACAGCAGGGCCTTGCGCCCGGCGTCGTCGCTGAATGCCCGGTCACGCCGCATAATCTCGAAAAACTGGTCCATGCCGCCCTCGAAATCGCCCTTCAGGATAAGGTGCGCGCCGAGACCGTAGCGTGCCGCGAGATCCTCCGGGGCCGCCGACACACGGGCAGCCAGCTCTCCTGCATCCGGTGTGTCGGCGGCGCTGCGCGCAAATTCCATCTGCGCGAGCAGCCTTCTGGCACCCGGCAGGTCGCGGTCGGCGGGACCGAGTTGATCTAGCAATGCCGACGCGCCGTCGGGGTCACCGCTTTCGAGCAGGACACGTGCCCATTCGATGCGGATCTCAGCGTTGTCCGGGGCCATACCGGCGGCCTGTTCCAGCAGGGTCAGCCCCTGTCGCTTGTCGCCGGCTTCCAGGGCGGCGCGGGCCGCGAGAAAAACCTTGTCCGACTCGCGTTGGATGTGCCGCTCGATGATCTCGCGGACCACGGATTCCGGTTGCGCGCCCATGAACTCGTCCACGACCTCGCCGTTGCGGAACACCTTGACGGTGGGCAGGCTGCGTACCCCGTACTGCACTGCGAGTTCCTGCTGTTCATCGCTGTTGACCTTGGCCAGCAGGAATTCGCCCTGGTATTTTTCCACGAGGCTGGCGAGGACCGGCGTCAGCATGTGGCAGGGGCCACACCAGTCCGCCCAGAAATCCACCAGTACCGGTACTTCACGGGACTTCCGTAGCACCGTTCTCGGGAACGATTCCCGGGTGACATTCGTGATATAGGGAGATTCGCTCATCTGTTTTTCGTCCTGGCTGTCGGAAAGGGAACCGTGATTGCGGCAAAGGTGTTTTGAGAATTTAGCCGGGCGGCGGATGCCTCCCGGCCGGACCGTATGTCGCAACCGGCACGGTGTCCTTGTATAACCGAAAATTCGTAGACCCAATAACATTAGATTAGTCTAATATATGGACCGTGCTGCCGAACTTCAAGCCGTGCGTTGCCGGGCTATCGATATCTCGAGGCACATGCCGCCCGCCAAACAGAACCACTGCAACTTTCGGTGTGTCTGGCAACATGGTGATGATCGCGTCGGCGTGTTCCGCCACCTCCTTACCATTGCCACATTCGACGGCGCCCTTGTTCAGGATGACTTGCGAGGCGCCACTTCTGGAGTGAACGAACAGCGTATGGCCACCGGCGATCAGCCGGCCGGCCATGGGTCTGCCCATGACGCCCAAATCAATGAAGCCCACTTTGCTCATGGCGAATCTTCCCGAGAGTTTGATCGAATTTTCCGGGTAGAGACTCTTTTGAAACGACGCTCCAACACAGCACATCAAAGAGTCCTGGCCGAAATCGAAGGGATACGACTCACTCGTCATGACGAGCGGATTCACGCCGCCTCATTGAGTGCTTCGGGAATCGGTGGACCCGGGTAGTCGACCTGGGGAGCGAAGGGCAGGAAGTGCTGTCGTTTCTCACGCATCTACACCAGATCGGCCAGACCGGAGCAACGCCGCGACACCTCAAAGGCCCGTCCACTTGTTGTCATCGAGAGGAGCCGCATGCTGTTGGTTGGCGCTTCATCGATGAACGGCGGGCGATCAACCGCGATGCAAACTGCGGCTGGGCTCATGGAAAGGCTGATGTGCTTTACGTCGCTGTCGCCTTTGAAGCGATGAAGCATGTCCACGCAATGCTCCGAGTTTCTGAAGACCGGTTGACAAGGGTCAGAAAGGGATCCCGACCGCCTGAATAGGTAAGTGGCGGACAGTCGCCCATCAGGACTGTCGCTGGATGCGGCGGCTCACCTCGTTCTGGTGAGCCGCTGTCCCTTCAGCCGACCCGCCTGGAGGGGCACTTCGCTAAGACGATTGCCGGAAAATGGCATACCAGAATGCGCCGGATTTTCGTTGGCGGCGTTGCGATTCCTTGCAATAGAGCGGCTATTACGCGTCATCGCGCCTTGCCACGAAACGAATATGACACACACTTTCTCGTGAAAACCTGTCCGCGACGGGTATATTTGACAGAAATCGCCTAAGTTGTCACCGAGGTTTCAATCGAGTCAGCGGAAACGCGGTCTGCTAGTCCAGGTATCGCAGATCGGCATTAAGCGTGGCGGGATCGATGCCCAGACAATTGCACAGCTTGACGATTTCGATCTTTTTCGGCAGTGCCTCCCCACCTCCGGCCTGGCCGACGGCGAGACAGATTCGCGCGAGCAGGGTGGCAGACTCGGGGTCGTCCGAGACCGCGGCGATTGCCCGAAGCGCCTTCTCCCGCCCATTTTGGGGAGACTTCAGAATCTCCTCGACGTGCCCGTCGAACAGATCGACCCCCTCGTGGGGGTTGAAGATCCTGAGCTTGTCGACGGCGTCGAGAATCTGGTCCAGTCTGACGCGCTCGCTGAATCGAACCCTGCCGTCGGAAACCGCCACGAGCGCGCATGCCGCCATGGCGGCTCTGAGCAGGGGTTTCCTGCGGTGGCGCACGAGGGCTTCACGGAAGGTGTCCGCAATACGTGTCACATCACTGCGGATCGGAATGGGTCCCATGTCAGCGCCGTCTCGGATTCATGGACGTCGTGGCGCCTCACTCACCTGCGTCGAGCGCATACCGGGTCTCTACCACCTGCTCCTGGCGTTCGCTGAAATCGCCCAGCGGGCGAGTAAACGTGTATTTGAAGGGGTAGTCCACCATCGCCTTGCGCGCATCGCCGACACTAGTCGTCGCCAGACCGGTGGCCGTGAAGGGCAGGGCTGCGATCCAGCCGACAGTCCCGACGAGCGAGGCCACCAGGGTGGTCGGGCGTGACAGGAACAGGTCGAATGCCTTCATACCCAGCGACGGGTCCTCGCTTCCGGTCTTCTGGCGATCGAGGTAGCCCAGCTTCGGCTCATCGGACGTCGGTGCCTCTTCCGAGGCAATCGACACAGCGGGGGCGACGGCGAACAGCAACGCCATGAAGGCGGCTAGGGATCCGTGGCGCATGTTTGTCATGGCTGACCTCGGCATTGTGCGAAAGGTAACGCGCAAGGGGCACTGCAGGAACCGGCGCGACAAGGTTACAGTATGAAACGGGTGGCGGGACTGTCAACCCGGTCGCTTCGAACAGTGCCTTTGCGATGCGTTGAAACCCGTGGAACTCAGGTTGGGCAGGGTACTAGAATAGCGCGAAACCCAAGCCTGGATACTCAGACGATCCCCATGACGCCTTCCTACGACGCTGCCGACATCGAGGTCCTCAGTGGACTCGATCCGGTGCGCAAGCGCCCTGGCATGTACACCGACACGACCCGTCCGAACCACATGGCGCAGGAGGTCATCGACAATTCCGTTGACGAGGCCATTGCCGGATTCGCCCGGTCCATCGAAGTGGTGCTGTACAAGGACGGTTCCCTGCAGGTCAGCGATGACGGCCGCGGCATGCCGGTAGACATCCACCCGGAAAAGAAAGCGCCGGGTGTCGAGGTCATCCTCGGGACGCTGCACGCCGGTGGCAAGTTCTCCGGCGACAACTACCGGTTTTCAGGCGGGCTTCACGGTGTCGGCGTCTCGGTCGTGAACGCGCTGTCCCGGCACCTGGAGGTGTGGGTGCGCCGGGGCGGGAAGGAGTTCAACATGGCATTCGCCGACGGCGATAAGGTTTCTGACCTGGAGGTCGTCGGCGATGCCGCCAAGCGCAACACGGGAACCGTGCTGCGCTTCTGGCCCAATCCACGGTACTTCGACACCGTGACGTTTTCGGTCCCGCGACTACGGCACCTGCTGCGTGCCAAGGCGGTGCTGTGTCCCGGACTGACGGTGCGGTTCTCGGACGAGAACACCGGCGAGTCGCTGGAGTGGAACTACGCGAACGGTATCGAGGCCTATCTCGCCGAGGCCGTGGCCGGATACGAGCTGTTGCCGCCGGCCCCGTTCACCGGCAGTTTCGAGGGCCATCAGGAGGCCGTGGACTGGGCCGTCATCTGGCTCCCGGAAGGCGGCGACGGGGTGGCGGAGAGCTACGTGAATCTCGTCCCGACCACACAGGGCGGGACCCATGTCAACGGGCTGCGGTCCGGCCTCACCGAGGCCGTGCGTGAGTTCTGCGAATTCCGCAACCTGCTGCCGCGTGGGATCAAGCTCGCCCCGGATGACGTCTGGGAGGGGGTGAGTTACGTACTCTCCGTGAAGATGCTGGAGCCTCAGTTCGCGGGGCAGATCAAGGAGCGACTGTCGTCGCGCGCGACGGCGGCCTTCGTCTCCGGGGTAGTCAAGGATGCGCTCAGCCTGTGGCTCAATCAGCACGCCGAAACCGGAGAGCTGATCGCCCGCCAGGCGATCAGCCATGCGGGCAGACGCCTGCGCGCCGGCAAGAAGGTGGTGCGCAAGAAGGTGACGGCAGGGCCCGCCCTGCCGGGAAAGCTTGCGGACTGTACATTGCAGGACCTCTCGCGCACGGAGCTGTTCCTGGTCGAGGGGGACTCGGCCGGCGGGTCCGCGAAGCAGGCGCGAGACCGTGAGTTTCAGGCGGTGATGCCGCTGCGCGGTAAGATCCTCAACACCTGGGAGGTCGAGCACGAGCGCGTGCTGGCCTCGCAGGAGGTGCACGACATCTCAGTGGCCATCGGCGTCGATCCAGGTTCCGGAAGACTGGATGACCTTCGCTACGGGAAGATCTGCGTCCTTGCCGACGCGGATTCCGATGGGCTGCACATCGCCACGCTGTTGAGCGCCCTGTTTCTGCGTCACTTCAGGCCACTGGTAGTGACCGGCCACGTCTACATTGCGATGCCACCGTTGTATCGGATCGACGTCGGAAAGGCGGTCTACTACGCCCTGGACAACAGCGAGCGTGACGGCGTTCTCGACCGGATCGCCGCGGAACGCAGGAAAGGTAAGGTGACGGTCACCCGCTTCAAGGGCCTCGGGGAGATGAATCCGCTGCAGCTTCGCGAGTCCACCATGGCGCCGGAGAGCCGCCGTCTGGTCCGTCTGGTGGTCGAAGACGGCGACGACAGCGCCGGGATGCTTGACATGTTGCTGGCCAAGAAGCGGGCCGCGGACCGCCGCGGCTGGCTGGAGCGCAAGGGCGATATCGCGCAACTGTAGTGCGCCGGAGCCGCCTCCGGCGTCGATACGCACGTCAATATGAGCTGATCGATGGCAGAAAACCTGGAACTGGACTACGAAGGCATCGAGCGCATGCCGCTCGGCGTGTTTACCGAGAAGGCGTATCTGGACTACTCCATGTACGTCATCCTCGACCGGGCCCTGCCGCATGTGGGCGACGGGCTCAAACCGGTGCAGCGGCGGATCGTGTATGCGATGTCGGAGCTCGGTCTGTCGGCCGCCTCCAAACACAAGAAGTCCGCGCGCACCGTCGGCGACGTGATCGGCAAATTCCACCCCCACGGGGACAGCGCCTGTTACGAGGCCATGGTGCTGATGGCGCAGGATTTTTCCTATCGTTACCCTCTGATCGACGGGCAGGGTAACTGGGGCTCCGCGGACGACCCGAAGTCGTTCGCCGCAATGCGCTATACGGAGTCCCGCCTGTCGCACTACGCAAAGGTCCTGCTACAGGAACTGGGGCAGGGGACGGCCGACTGGGTCCCGAATTTCGACGGCACGCTGGACGAACCGAAGATTCTGCCCGCCCGGCTGCCCAACGTATTGCTGAACGGGGCGACCGGGATCGCGGTCGGCATGTCCACCGATATCCCGCCGCACAACCTGCGCGAGGTCGTCGCCGCCTGTGTTCGTCTTCTCGAGGATTCGAAGGCGACGCTGGAGGATCTGTGCGAGCACGTGAACGGACCGGATTTCCCGACCCGGGCCGAGATCGTGTCCGCACGGGACGAGATCATCTCGATGTATCGCACCGGACAGGGCAACGTGCGCATGCGCGCGTGCTGGGAACGGGAGGATCGCGACATCGTCGTGACGGCGCTGCCCTATCAGGTCTCCGGGGCGCGGGTCCTCGAGCAGATCGCCCAGCAGATGCAGGCGAAGAAGCTGCCGATGGTCGAGGACCTGAGGGACGAGTCCGATCATGAGCATCCGACCCGGCTGGTGATCTCGCCGCGCGGCGGGCGGACCGACAGCGAGGCGCTGATGTCCCACCTGTTCGCCACCACGGACCTGGAACGGAGCTACCGGGTGAACGTGAACGTCATCGGTGTCGACGGCCGCCCGCAGGTCAAGGGCCTCGTCGCCGTGCTGCGCGAATGGCTCGGTTTTCGTACCGATACCGTGAGGAGGCGGCTCGAGTGGCGTCTGGAAAAGGTTCGGAGTCGCCTGCACGTCCTCGAGGGTCTGCTGGTCGCCTACCTCAACATCGACGAGGTGATCGCGATCATTCGCAGCGAGGACGAGCCGAAGCCTGTCCTGATGAAACGCTTCGAACTCACCGACGCGCAGGCCGAGGCAATCCTGGAGCTGAAACTGCGTCACCTCGCGCGGCTCGAGGAGATGAAGATCCGCTCCGAACAGGACGATCTGTCCGCCGAGCGCGACGGTCTGGAGAATACCCTGGGATCGAGCCGGCGCCTGAAGCGCCTGGTCCGGGACGAGCTGCTCGCGGATGCGGAGACCTACGGTGACGAACGGCGCTCCCCCGTCGTGGCGCGGGAGACGGCGCGGGCCATGGATGAAACCGCACTGGTGTCTTCAGAACCGGTTACCGTCGTCCTGTCGCGCAAGGGCTGGGTGCGGGCGGCCAAGGGGCTCGAAGTCGATCCCGGGGCGCTCAGCTACAAGTCGGGTGACGGGTTCCGGGCCGCTTCGCAGGGGCGTGCCAACCGGCAGGCGGTCTTCCTGGATTCGACCGGGCGATGCTATTCGCTGCCGGCTCACACCCTGCCTTCGGCCCGAGGGCAGGGCGAACCGTTGAGTGGCCGTCTCGCTCCGCCCGACGGCGCATCGTTCGTCGGTGTGATGATGGGGGATTCCGAAACGCGATTCCTGCTGTCCACCGCCGCCGGTTACGGGTTTGTTTGCCGGTTCGGGGACATGGTGACCCGGAACAAGGCGGGCAGGGTCCTGCTGATTGTCCCCGCGGGGACGAAGGTCATGCCGCCGGTCCGCGTCGTGGATCCGGCCGAGTCCTTCATCGTAGCGATCACCTCGGACGGTCACATGCTCGTAACGGAGGTGGCGGCGCTGCCGGAGATGGCCAGGGGCAAGGGGAACCGCATCGTCGGTATGCCTTTGGCCAGGCTGAAGGAAGGGCTCGAGCGGGTGGTGCAGATGGTGGTCCTGACGCCGGGCGAGTCGCTCGCCGTGCACGCGGGAAAGCAGTACAAGCTGCTCAAGCCCGCGGAATTGGAAGGATACCGCGCTGAACGGGGAAAGCGCGGACGCAAGCTGCCGAGGGGATACCAGAAGGTGACGGCGGTGGAGGTCACATGAAGGATTCGACGGTTGGCCGGTATTGAATCGGCGCGCGGTGCCCCCATCTTAACCGGTTGTGGGTCGCAACCGGTTCGATATCCGGTGGTCGCAATCTATGGTATCCGGTCCGCGGTCCGCAAGCACCTTCCCGAGAGATCGAGACGATCGAAAATGACGACAGGCAGGCAGGTAATAAAGCGATGATCAAGCGAATCGTACTGTTTCTGATAGCGAACTTCAGCGTGCTCGCGGTGTTGAGCGTATCGGCACGTGTCCTCGGCATCGACGCCTGGCTTGCCGAGCAGGGAATGGCCGGGCAGATGAACGGCCTGCTGATCATGGCCCTGCTGATCGGCTTCGGCGGTTCGTTCATCTCCCTGGCCGCCTCGAAATGGATGGCCAAGAGATCGATGGGGGTTCAGATCATCGAGCACCCGAGGAATGCAACCGAACAGTGGCTGGTGGAGACGGTCAGGCGGCAGGCCGGGCAGGCCGGAATCGGCATGCCGGAGGTCGGTGTGTTCCACTCCGATCAGCCCAACGCTTTTGCCACGGGGATGAACAAGAACGAAGCGCTGGTGGCCGTCAGCACCGGATTGCTGGCCGGTATGGACGCAGGCGAGGTGGAGGCCGTACTGGGGCACGAGGTGACGCACGTGGCCAACGGCGACATGGTGACCATGGGGTTGCTCCAGGGCATCCTGAATACCTTCGTGATCTTTTTCTCGCGCATCGTGGGAATTCTCGTGGACCGCGTGGTGTTCCGGATCGAGGATGGTATCGGCCCGGGTTACTGGATCGGAAGTATTGTCGCCGAACTCGTGCTGGGCTTGCTCGCCACGATCATCGCGATGTGGTTCTCCCGCCAGCGAGAGTTCAAGGCAGATGCGGGTGGGGCCAGCCTCGCCAGTCGGGACAAGATGATCGCCTCCCTGCGCGCCTTACAGCGAGTTCATCAACCGCGCGATCTGCCGGGCGAGATGGCGGCGTTCGGCATCGCCGGCGGTCTCGGTGACGGCCTGAAGAAGCTGTTCATGAGCCATCCCCCCCTGGAAGAGCGGATCGAGGCCCTGCAGCGTGGGTGAGTGCCGGTCGCGGCAAGCTGCTTCTGCGCCTTGCCGCGCCTATCCCATTGTTGAGAAGTCGTAGTCCATCGACTCCGCGGGTTCCTGCAGGAAATTCCCCTGGATATAGTTCACCCCGAGTCCCCATAGGACGGACAGCGTCCCGGCGTCCTCGACGTACGGGGCGATGGTTTCCTTGTTCATGGAGTGCGCCGTGTCGCTCAGGGTGTGTACGGCCTCCTGGTTTTCGTTGTCCTGAGCGATGTTTTCCATCAGCGTGGCGCTGATCTTCAGGTAGTCGGCCGGTACCAGTTTCAGCAACTGAAAGGGCTTCAGTCCGGTCCCGAATTCCTCGATGGTCAGTTTGCAGTGTAGTTCCTGCAGCTGCCGGGCGAGCGCCTTCGCCTGCTTGAGATACGCGGTGACGACGTTTTCGGAAATCTGGAAGACGACGCTGGCAGGAGGGACCCGGGTGTCCCTGACGATCTCCGCCAGCCAGATCACAAGTTCCTCGTCCTGCAGTGAACCCGAGCTGAGCTTGATGAACATCGTTGTGTCCCGGCCTTCCTTGCGAATCGCCGAGAGTTTTTCCAGCGCCGCCCGGATCAGCCACCGGTCGATGTCGGAGGCGATCCCACTGCGTTCCGCACTGGGGAGAAAATCCATCGGCGGGACAATCTCCCCGTTCTCGTCGCGCAGGCGAACGTAGACCTCGTAACGTTCCCCTTCGTCGCCGTGCAGACTGACGATGGGCTGGAATTCCAGCGACAACCGCCTTTCGACCATGGCGTTCAACAGACGTTCGTGCCACAGTTTGTCGATCTGTTTCTGGGACATCTCCCCCTCATGGGGGACGTAGATGTCGTAGCGGTTGGCCTCGCGTTTGCGGGATTCGGAGAGGATCTTTTCCGCGCGCTGGATCAGCTCATCGGAATCCGGTGAGTTCTCGTCGATCTGTACGGCGCCCTGGGAGATCTCGGCGGTCACCGATTTTCCCTCGACGTCAGAGATGTGTCCCTCGACCGCGGACGCCAGACGCGTCATACAATCCAGTAGATTGGTCTGTTCCCAATCGTGGGTCGTCAGCACCGAAAATGTCTCTTCGGCGAACCGGGCCGGAACATCGTCTTCCACGCACGTGTCCTCGAGGACCCGGGCGATGTCGGAGATGACGATGTCGGTCGCAGCCACCCCGAGCCGGTTGCGGATGTCCTGGATGTTAGAGATCTCGATCTGGATCAGGGCACTGTTTCCCTGGCCCGTCGTCGCGTTCTGGATGGCCTCGTCGACCATCGTCATGAAGTGCTTGCGATTGTAGAGCCCGGTCGCGACGTCGCGCTGACTCATTTGCGCGAGCTGGTCCTGGAGTTCGCGGGCGTTGGCCTGGTTACGGATGAGAATCTGGGTGCACGGTTCCCCATCGACAGTCGCCGGGCTGAATTCCATGATGCCGTCGATAAGCTCCCCGGCGGCATTCTGCAAACGGATGTCGATTTCGATGGGTTTCTGACTCTTGTCGCTGAATTCGCGCAACGCTGTCTTGAAACGCGCCTGTTCCTCCGGTGCGATCATGTCGACGAGCGGCATACCCTCGATGTCGTCGAAGCTCTCGAATCCGAAGAAGTCGAGATAGGACTCGTTCGCGTAGACATGCATGCCCTCGTGAACGTAGCTGATCGAGTCCCGGGAGGTGTCGAGGAGCACGCGGCTGCGGCGCTCGCACTCGCCAATCGCGGCTTCGAGCTTCTTGACCTGGCGCCACAGATTGTGGCACCTGACGGTGCGGTCCACGACCAGGACGAACTGATCGCGGTTGTCATTGTCGACCAGGTCCTGCGCGCCGGCTTGCATGCACTCCACGTCGTTGGCCTCACCTTCGGGAGCGACCGCGATGACGGGGATGTTCTTGCCGGCTTCCCTGATGGCGGCAATGGTGTTTTCGAGACTCAGCTCTTCGAGTCCGAGTGTGCAGAGTACGAGTTGCGGGGAGCGCTTGCGCAGCTGCTCGTTCAGTTCCTCCAACGACTCCGCCCGGGACGCCCTGACGGCGTAACCGGCCGACTTCAGCATACTGATGACCCTGTCCGCGTCGTTCAGATCGCTCTCGACGATGATCACCTGCAGTTTATTCTCGTTGCGCAAGGCGTTCAGCTCTCTGTCGTATTGGGAAAAACGTGTCTTGAGAGGCGTCACGGTCAGTACGCCTTCGCGGCCTGATGCTGCGTGCACGGGACCAGGAGGATCATGGATTCAGAGCTTCGACCAGAGCGACGCGAACTTGTCCTGGTCGTCCGTCGATTCGTCCGTTTCGGAAAGGGTGGAATATCGAAACTGACTGAATGACCCGGTCTGTCCGACGAGTTCGGTGAGTTCCAACCGATTCTCCCGGTTCTCGATCGCCGCGATAACCCTGTCGCCGACGGAGAATTCCCCGTACGGCAGCACCAAGGTGGAGGGCTGATTGAGAGCCTGAACCCTGGGAAGGACAAGTCCTTCGCGGGGTTCCGACGAGGTGCGTCTCGAAACGTCGATGAAATCCACCGTGATCGGTAGCACCCTGGGACCCATGAGCTGCACCCCGATGTCCAGGGCACCGGAGCCGTACGCCTGCATCCAGCGGATAACGCCGACGTGACAGCGTGTCTTCGAGCCGTGGGGAAACCGCATTGCGAGGATCTCCCCGACGTGCGCGTTGCTCGCCTCTGTGTCCTGCGTCCTCAACCGGTAACCGCCGGCGCTGACGTTGATGACACCCCAACGGTGAAAGATTTCATCCGTCTTACGATCCGGCAGAGGCACTTCCTCTCCCCCGGGCGTCGCCTTGAAACTGTTTTCACCGATCACGTTCCCCCGGGCGACGATCTCCCAGGCATTGCCGCTGCTCATGCCGGTTTCGGTCTTTGCCCGGAATTCGAATCGGCCGGGCTTGGTCAGTTCTTCGGTGCTGAGGTCGATCGACAGTGTGTCGGGTGGCGACAGGACATCGGATACGGGGTCGACGCTCTGGGGCTCGTATGGGATCTCGGTTTCCTCGAATGCCCCTGCATCGATACGATGCGCCAGATGAATGTTTGGCAGACCGATCACGATCAGGGACTCGGTCTCGAATCTCCCCGGACCGCGGGAGAATCGGCGCGAGATGCTGGTTGTGAGGTGCTGGTGGAGCCGGCGGTAGAGATCGAGACTCAGGGTCACCTGTGGTGCACCCATGGCGTCGTTGGAATCGGCACCCTGGATTTGTGACTGAATTGACGCGATCAGCGCGCTGATATCCAGAAAGCGCAGGTACGGTGAACTTTCGATCTGCGAGGCGATCGCGCACACGGGGGGGTCGTCGCTGTCGAGGTCCATCACGCAGGCGTTGTCGTCGGCATCGGGGGCCAGGCCCCGTCGCACCACGCAGCTGCGAGCGGTGTGCTCGAAGTAGGTCGCAAGTTTCGCCGCCTCGCCTTGGCGCAGGCTTTGTGGTTTGGAGAGTTCCAGAAGCACCGTTTGTCTGAACACGTCCTCGATGGTGGCGCGAGTCAGGGTTTCGTATTCTTCGTCCTTGACTGCCCTGTCGAGCAGGTCGCGCTGTTCGGCGAACGCGAACAGCGCATACAGGTCCCGCCAGTTGCCCTCGTTGTAGCCCACATAGCTTTCCATCGAGGAGAGAAACTGCGCCTGCAGGTAGCGCATCGCACGCTGAACGGCCAGCACCTGGGAGCGCGGATCGAGTTTTCCCCTACCGTTGGCGGCATCGTTGATTGCGCTCTTGTAGCCATTAGCCATCTCCTCCTGGATCGAAAGATTGAGCTGCAGGATCTTTCGGGTCCTGGTGGGGAGTGGGTAGCTGCGCGCAAGCAGATGCTTCTGCAGGTTTCGGGTGATCGGTTTCGCGGTCGAGCGCATCAACTCCATGATCTCGAGGCGTTTCTTCGGCGCGATCACGAGGCGGTTCGAGTCCCTCAATCCCTCGTAGAAAAGCCTCGTGGATTCGCCTATGTTGGTGGGCGGCAGCTCTCTGAGCCAGCGCTTGACCCTGCGCGGCTCGGCAAACGGGGAATCGCTGCCGGGGGCGGTTTGAAACGGGGTATTCAGTTGCATAACGTTGTTCTGCCGGATACCAGTGGGTAGCGGTGGGCCTGCCATGGTAGAACCTAACTCATAGTGTAGTTTAGGAAAGCCCTTGTGTGACCGCCGGAATCGTCTGACATAGTCGCCGGTTGTTCAGACCAGCAGGGTCTTCGAGGCCTTGCCGGGATCCTCCCGGGCCAGTCTGGGAACGAGGTATCCCGGCAACGATGCCCTCAACCTGCGGTGCAGAGTGCGCGCCGAGGAATCGGGAACGAGAAAATGCGCGGCACCCTGGACCCGGTCGAGGACGTGCAGGTAGTAGGGCATGACGCCGGCTTCGAAAAGTCGCTCGCTCAGACGGACCAGTGTCTCGGTGTCGTCGTTCACGCCACGCAGCAGGACTGACTGATTCAGCAGTACGGCGCCGGTCGAGTGCAATCTGCCCATCGCATCGGCGACATCGCCGTCGATCTCGTTGGGGTGATTGGCGTGGATTACGACCAACGCTCGAAGGCCTGTCGAACTTATCCACGCCAGCAGTGAATCGTTGACGCGGGCGGGTTCGAATACTGGCTGGCGCGTATGCAGCCTCAGGCGCTTGATATGTGGGATGGATTCGAGTTCGGAAACCAGTCCGGACAGGCGTCTGTCGCTGAGGGTCAGCGGATCGCCACCGCTGAGAATGATTTCCCCGATCCCGGTGTTTTCACGCAGGTAGCTCAGGGCGGCGGCCGTTCCGGGGCGAATCTCGTGCCGGTAGGGAAAGTGCCGTCTGAAGCAGTAGCGGCAATGTGTACCGCAGGCGCCCGTGACCACCATCAGGGCACGACCCCGGTACTTGTTCAGCACACCGGGAGCGGCGCGGGACTCGAGATCGCCGACCGGATCGCTGACGAACTCGGCAGGGCCGTCCAACGTTTCCGCGGTCACCGGCAGGACCTGGCGAAGCAGGGGGTCTTGCGGATCACCGCGTCGCATCCGTGACGCGAAGCTTCGGGTGACGCGAAATCCGAACAGCTCCGCGGCGCGTCTGGCAGCGGGGATCAACGAGGTTTCCAGACCCAGCAGTTCGATCAGCTCCGCGGGATCGGTGATTATTTCGGCGCGTGTCCGCCATGCAGACGGGCCTTGAGACGAGAATTCAGTCCTCATTGGTGTGCCGCGTACCTCCGTGCGGGTCCAACGGAACGCCGGATGCACGCTGCCGCTTTCGGCCTCGAACGGCGTTTGCCCGATACCGGCGGCGTCTGTCCTGTCATGCGCCCAAGGGCTATCATAGGCGGCTTGTCCAAGTCAGGGCCCGGCGCAGCGACGCGGTCGGGCGAAGGTTTTCGGCTCATTGCGGAATCCGGAACGCCGGGTGCCTGCGCGCCGGGGCGAACGCCCCTATCGCCCGGCTGTGGCGATATCAGTCAGACCATGTCGCATCCCGGGAATCGATATGGTGGGGCTCCGACCTTGTGGACAGCGAATGGAATAACTGAATATTGAGGGTGTCATGGCCACGTATAGTACCAATGAATTCCGGTCCGGTCTCAAGGTGATGCTGGACGGCGATCCACACAACATCTTGGAAAACGAGTTCGTCAAACCAGGCAAGGGACAGGCGTTCAATCGGGTGAAGTTCCGCAATCTGAAGACCGGTCGCGTGATCGACCGGACCTTCAAGTCCGGCGAATCCATCGAGGCGGCGGACGTCATGGAAACCGAATTGCAGTATCTCTACAACGACGGCGAACTTTGGCATTTCATGCATCCGGAGACCTACGAACAGGTGGCCGCGGGTGCCACGGCGATTGGTGACGCCGCCCGTTGGCTGAAGGACCAGGATGTTTGTCTGGTAACGCTGTACAACGGTGACCCGATTTCGGTGTCGCCGCCCAATTTCGTCGAATTGACGATCGTCGAGACCGATCCGGGTGTCCGGGGTGACACGGCCTCCGGTGGAACCAAGCCGGCCACGCTGGAGACCGGCGCCGTGGTAAAGGTCCCGCTGTTTATTGAGCAGGGGGAGGTCCTGAAGATCGATACACGAACCGGAGAGTACGTCTCTCGGGTCAAGTAGCTTCGTGGAGAGGGGTGAGGAAGACTGGCGTCCTGCGG
Source organism: Gammaproteobacteria bacterium (assembly GCA_022340215.1). Taxonomy (NCBI): domain Bacteria; kingdom Pseudomonadati; phylum Pseudomonadota; class Gammaproteobacteria; species Gammaproteobacteria bacterium. The sequence continues at coordinate 45,794 of JAJDOJ010000164.1, read as the reverse complement.
CAACGCCGGAGCGGATCGCGCTCAGGGCACGAGTGCTGGCAGAGGTGCGTGCCTTCTTCGCGGAGCGCAACGTCCTCGAGGTGGAAACGCCGCTGCTGTCGCTGGCCGGGACGACCGACCCCAACATCGAGAGTTTCGCGGTCGAGGATGGGGAGCGGCCGGTACGTTTTCTGCCAACCTCCCCCGAATTTGCCATGAAGCGTCTGCTGTGCGCGGGCCTGGGGGACATCTATCAGATCGGACGGGCGTTTCGCCGCGCTGAATCGGGTCGTTGGCACAACCCGGAATTCACCCTGCTGGAGTGGTATCGAAGCGGCATTGATCACTGGCGCCTGATGGACGAGGTCGAGTCACTATTCAGGTCCGTGCTGGGTGAGGCCATCGTCGCGGATACGCTGCGCCTGTCCTATCGGGATGCCTACGGTGAGGCGATCGGCATCGATCCGCACACTGCCGACGCCGAAACCTTGGCGAGCCGGGCCGTGAGGCTCGGGCTGGGGCGGGTAGAATCCCTGACTGCCTCACAGTGGCTGGACCTACTGTTTTCCGAGGCGGTCGCCCGGGGATTTCCGGCGGGCCGACTGACTTTCGTCTTCGACTTTCCCGCAGAGCAGGCCTCGCTGGCCCGGATACGGGACGGGGATCCACGCGTTGCGGAGCGTTTCGAGGTCTTCCTGGGGCCGACGGAACTGGGCAACGGATTCCACGAGCTGACTGATGCCGCCGAGCAGTCCGAGCGCTTCTGGGGGGATACGAAACGGCGATCCATGGCGGGGCAACCTCCGGTCGAGATGGATCGGCGTCTCATCGAGGCGCTCGAGGCAGGAATGCCACCATGCGCCGGTGTCGCCGTGGGACTCGACCGCCTGCTCATGGCGAGAGCAGGGGCGACGCACATCGACGAGGTGATCGCGTTCCCCTGGCCTCGGGCGTAGCGGGCTCGAACGGGTGGTACCTGCCGCAACCACCGCCTCGTGAACCAGCAGTGTCAGGCTGACTCTCCGGAGAGAGTCCCGATGCGCTCGCCCATCCGGACCGGGCTCTCCTCACCGAGTCGCTCGTCCCAGGCCACGGTCCCGGGGGGGAACAGCAGGATGACCGTCGAGCCCATGTTGAAGCGGCCCATTTCCTCTCCGCGTCCGATGTGAAGCGGCGATTGCACGTCGCGATATTGCGTAACCCGGATCTCCTTTCCCTTCGGGGGTGTGATGAGCCCGGCCCAGACGGTCTCGACGGCGGCGACGTTGATGGCGCCGACCAGAACCACGGCTATCGGTCCGGTGTCTGTCTGGAACAGCGCCGCTACGCGTTCGTTTCTCGCGAACAGGTCCGGGACGGTGCGCGTCGCGAAGGGCGCCACGGTGAACAATCGGCCCGGGACATGCACCATTTCGCTGAGTGCCCCCGCGCAGGGCATGTGGACGCGATGGTAGTCGCGGGGTGACAGGTAGATGGTGCAGAACCTTCCGCCCTCGAACGGGGCCGAGCGTTGTGCCGATCCTCCGAGGAGTGACAACGCGGAAAAGGATCGCGCCTTCGCCTGCACGATTTCGTCGCCGTTCAACTCGCCGATCTGGCTGATTCTTCCGTCTGCCGGGCAGACCAGTGCGTCAGAGGCATCGTCGATCGTTCTCGCCCCGGGGCGCAGCTGGCGAACGAAGAAGTCGTTGAAGGTGGCGTAGGATTTCGGATCGGGCTCGGCCGCCTCGGACATGTCGACGTCGAAGTGGTGGATGAATGTCTGGATCGCGTAGTGCACGTAGGGTGTTCGGACCCGTGTGAGCCGGAATACGATTCGGGAGATCAGGTGGTGGGGGAGGATCCTGAACAGAGAGGCCTTGATACGCTCGACGGGCGACGGGGCGTCCGGCATCAATAGCTTCCGTAGGCCTTGTACAGGCTGCGAAGGTCCGTGGCGAGCAGGGCGGGGTCGTGCGGTGCCGAGAAGACAGCGGCCAATTCTCCCCCGGGGCCCACGAGAAGGATCGATCCGCTATGGTCGACGAGATAATTTTCCGGGTTCGAGGGGTCTTCGACCTTTGCATAGAGTATCCCGAGCGACGAGGTAAGCTGCGCCAACGCCTGCTCGTCTCCGGTCACGCCGATGAAATCCGGGTTGAAGTAGACCACGTATTCAGCCAGGGTCTGCGGTGTGTCGCGGTCGGGGTCCACGGACACGAAGACGAACTGCGTGTCCTTCGAGACGTCGTCGTTTTCCAGTTGTTGCGCGACCTGGGCCAGGGTGGACAAGGTCGTCGGACAGATGTCCGGGCAGTGGGTATAGCCGAAGAAAATGAAGGTCCATTTCCCTGTCAGGCGGTCGTTGTCGAACGGATTGCCGTTGTGATCCACTAACGTGAATGCCGGCAGTGCACGCGCATGTCCCAGCAGGGAGGTTCCGGCCTGCAGCGCCAGCGGTTCCCGGTCCCCGAGCCTGTCGCCCTGCAGGAGCCAGCCGACCGTGCTGCCGGCCGCAAGCGCAACTACCGCCAGCAGCATGAGCGGCAGGCGGTGGGATTTCACGGGGGGAGGTCTCGATGGTTCTGTGGTCACTGGGGGGATATTATTTCATAACGCGCGTCCGGGATCACCTGAGGCCTGCCGGAACCCGGAGCGATGCAAACGGAGTGTATTCGAAAGCAACTCGGCGGGTGTGTCCGCAGCCGAACCAGATCGGGGTGAAACGAGATTGACACGGGACGAGCTCTGTCGGGAGGTCACGGTGCTGTTGACCGCAGCAGCTGCGGTTTACGGACACGGGACCGTTGATGCGGGAGACGAGGCGGCCTGGCTGGTGTCGCATGTCATCGGGCGCCATCCGGTCCAGGATCCCTGGGAGGGCTCGCGTCCGGTTGAATCCGGCGCGGCTGAACGCGTCAGGACCTTGGCGCGGACGCGGATCGAAACCCGCAAGCCGCTCGCCTACCTGATCCATGAGGCGTGGTTCGCGGGTCGAAGTTACTACGTCGATGAACGTGTGCTCGTGCCGCGTTCTCCGATCGCCGAATTGATCGAGGACCGGTTCCGGCCCTGGCTCGACACCGACCGAGTGCGGCACGTGCTCGACCTTTGTGCCGGCAGCGGTTGTATCGGCATCGCCTGCGCCCATGCCTTTCCCGATGGGCGCGTGGACCTGGGCGAGTTGTCCGATGATGCGCTGGAGGTGGCGCGAACGAATATCCGCCGCCATGGTGTCGCAGATCGGGTAAGGGCCGTCAGGTCGGACCTGTTCGACGCACTGGCCGCCGAGACCTACGACCTGATCGTGAGCAATCCGCCCTATGTCGATCTCGAGGAGATGCAGACGCTACCCGCGGAGTTCCTCCACGAACCGGAACACGGTCTCTATGGTGGCGAGGACGGCCTGGACCTGGTGCGCCGGATCGTTGCCGAGGCCCGCGGACATCTCAATCCGGGGGGCATCCTGGTCGTGGAGGTCGGGAACCGTGAGGGGGCCCTGGTCGAATCCCTGCCTGGTCTCCCGTTTACCTGGCTCGAGTTCGAGTTCGGTGGTCACGGTGTCGTCCTGCTGGAAGCCGGACAGCTTCCCCCGACGGATTCGCCCGCGGGGTGAGGTCGTGCGCGGACAGGTGCGCGAAACGACTCTGCTACAATTCGCGCATGTCCGGTAACACGATAGGCAAGCTGTTCTCCGTGACCTCCTTCGGTGAGAGCCACGGCCCCGCGATCGGCTGCGTCGTGGATGGCTGTCCGCCCGGGATGACGCTCTGCGAGGCCGACCTCCAGGTCGAACTGGATCGCCGCCGACCCGGCAAGTCGCGCCACACCACGCAACGTCGGGAGCCTGACGAGGTGCGGATCCTTTCCGGTGTCTTCGAGGGCGTGACCACGGGTGTTCCTATCGGTCTGGTGATCTACAACCAGGACCAGCGATCGAAGGACTATTCGGCGATTGCGGAGAAGTTCCGGCCGGGTCACGCTGACTACACCTACTTCAGAAAATACGGTTTCCGGGATTACCGTGGCGGCGGTCGCTCCTCGGCAAGGGAAACCGCCATGCGAGTCGCGGCCGGCGCGATCGCCAAGAAATATCTGCATCAGCGTTTCGGTGTGACGATCCGGGGCTATCTGGCCCAGCTCGGCCCGCTGAGGCCGTCGAGTTTCGACTGGGAAGAGGTGGAGCGCAACCCGTTCTTCTCGGCGGATGCGGAGCTGGTGCCGGAGCTGGAACGCTACATGGACGCCCTGCGAAAGGAGGGGAACTCCATCGGCGCGCGGGTGAACGTCGTCGCCTCCGGGGTGCCGCCAGGCTGGGGTGAGCCGGTGTTCGACCGCCTGGACGCGGACATCGCCCACGCGATGCTGGGGATCAACGCGGTCAAGGGTGTCGAGATCGGCGCGGGATTCGCTTGCGTGGAGCAGAAGGGGACCGAGCATCGAGACGAGATGACGCCACAGGGCTTTGTCGGCAACGATGCCGGCGGTGTGCTGGGCGGAATCTCCAGCGGTCAGGACGTGACCGTGAGCATCGCGCTCAAGCCGACCTCGAGTATCCGGATACCGGGCCGCTCGGTCGATGTACAGGGTCAACCGGTCGAGGTGGTCACCACCGGCCGACACGATCCCTGCGTGGGAATCCGCGCCACGCCCATCGCCGAGGCGATGCTGGCGATCGTCCTGATGGATCACATGCTTCGTCATCGTGCCCAGAACGCCGACGTGGATCCCGGCATCACCCCAATCCCTGCGGCAGTTTGACACTCGAGACGCCGGTGATCGTCCGGCTAGCGAGACAGTATCGAAGCCTCAGCCTACATTCGCCTCTCGGGTTTCTATTTCTTCTATTTCGCGAGCCTGGGCGCATTCCTGCCGTATTGGGGCCTCTACCTGAAGGACCTCGGCTACTCGCCGGAGCGCATCGGCAGCGTCATGGCCCTGATCATGGCGACCAAGATCGTAGCCCCGAATGTCTGGGGCCCGATCGCCGACCATACCGGTCGGCGGATAGACCTTATTCGCATCGCGTCACTGCTCTCCGTGGCCGCCTTTGGGGTCCTGCTCTTCCGCACCGATCCCCTGTCGATGTACCTCGCGCTCACGGCCTACGCCTTTTTCTGGAATGCCTCCCTGCCGCAGTTCGAGGCGATTACGCTGAACCACCTGCGCAGCGATGCACACCGCTACAGCCGGATCCGGCTGTGGGGGTCGGTGGGATTCATCGTTGCGGTTCTGCTGATGCCGATCCTGCTGAAGGTGGAGGATCTGGGCTTGTCGGTGCTGCCGGCGGTCGTATTCTTCCTGCTCGTCGCGATCTGGCTGACCACCCTGGTCGTGTCCGAGTACGCCACGCAGCGGGATACCCGCGACGCGGGCGAGTTTCTCGATGTCCTGCGACAGCCCCGCACCGTGGCGTTTCTCGTCGCCTGTCTGCTCGCCCAGGCCAGCCACGGCCCGTACTACACCTTCTTCAGCATCTACCTGGCAGACCACGGTTACAGCAAAGAGACGATCGGTATCCTGTGGGCGCTCGGTGTGGCCGCGGAGGTGGGGGTATTTTTCTCGGTACACCGCTGGCTGGTCCGATTCGGGGCCGCCAACATCCTGCTCGTAGCGCTGGCGCTCACGGTCTTGCGCTGGGTCATGATCGCCACGCTGGTCGACAGTATCCTGTTTCTCGTCCTGGCGCAGACACTGCATGCGGCGAGCTTCGGTCTGCTCCATGCCGCTGCGATCCATCTGGTCCATTCCCTGTTCCCGGGAAAGACACAGGGACGCGGACAGGCGCTGTACTCCAGTGTGAGTTTCGGTGCCGGCGGTGCGATCGGCAGCCTCGCGAGCGGAATTGCCTGGGCGCACTGGGAGCCGGTATGGGTGTTCCTTCTGGCCGCGGGCGTTGCACTGCTCGGACTGTTCGTGGCATTGCGGGGATTTGCCGCCGTCGGCCCGCGTGAACCGGCGGCGTAGCGTATCGGCCTGCCCCGAGACGATACCGTCCGTCGCCACCGGTCGTCACGATTCCGTTACCGGTGCTTCTCGTCCAGCAGGTCCAGCAACGCACTCGCGGCATTGCCGAGCGTCCGGTTGCCGTGAACGACCACACCGAGCCGGCGCACCATGTGGACCGGATCGGTGTCGATGACACGCAGGGAGTCGTCGATCATCGTCGCGGGCAGGACACTCCAGCCGAATCCGACCGCTACGAGCATCTTGATCGTTTCCAGATTGTTGGTCTCCAGCACCTCCTCGGTGGACAGGCCGACGCTTTCCAGTCCGGCGGACAGCACGGCCCGGGTGAAGGTCCCTTGCGAAGGCAGTACGCCGCGCAATCTGCCGAGCATATCGGGGATTGCCAGGCCGTGGCGATTCGCGAGGGGGAAATCGGATGCGACCACGAGCGCCAGCGGGTCGTCCCAGATGATACGTTCCGTCAGCGCAGGCAGCGGTCGCGGCGGCAGGGTCACGATGCCCAGTTCGCAGGCACCGCTTTTCACCGACTGGCAGGCGGCTTCGGAGTCCAGAAAGGTCGGTTCGAGGCGAACGTCCGGGTACCGGTCGGTATAGTCCCTGAGAACACTGGGTAGATGGTGGAGGCCGATGTGGTGTGAGGTCGCCAGCGACAGGCGCCCGCCTATGCGGCCTGAGAGGTTTTCGATGGAGCGGCGGGTATCGTCGATCGCGCGAAGGATGTTTCTGGCCCCCGGAACGAGCGCGCGGCCGGCCTCTGTCAACCGGGTGCGCCTGCCGATCCGATCGAACAGCCGCGATTCGAGCTCCGACTCCAGCAGGGCAATGCGTTTGCTGACGGCCGGTTGGGTCAGGTGGAGCCTCTCGGATGCCGCGGTGAACGAACCTGCTTCGGCCACCGCGATGAAGGCCTCCAGGGTGGCGGGATCCATCTCTGTTATTCCTTATTGGAATGTTAAATATAAAAAATAAAAATTAGTCTTATACGAAAATATTGTAATACCATCGTGGCGAGGTGGGCAGAGGTTGACTCATCCATCGGTAAACCGGCTCCGGGGAAGAACGTCAGGAGGTGAATCAGGTGGCGGGCAAGACACTCTACGACAAACTCTGGGATGCGCACGTGGTGCGAATGGACGAAGACGGCATCGCGCTGCTCTACATCGACCGACACCTGGTGCATGAGGTGACCTCCCCACAGGCCTTCGAGGGACTGCGGCTCGCGGGACGTCGGCCTTGGCGGGTCGATTCGATCCTGGCGGTACCCGACCACAATGTGCCGACGACCGATCGCGCCAGCGGGATCCGGGAGCCGGTATCGAGGATTCAGGTGGAGACGCTGGAGGACAATTGCCGCGAATTCGGAATCCGGCAGTTCGGTATGTCGGATATCCGCCAGGGAATTGTCCACGTCATCGGCCCGGAGCAGGGTGCGACCCTGCCAGGTATGACTGTGGTCTGCGGTGATTCGCATACCTCGACCCACGGGGCCCTCGGCACCCTGGCCTTCGGGATAGGGACCTCGGAGGTCGAGCACGTGCTCGCCACACAGTGTCTGATCCAGAAAAAATCCCGTTCCATGCTCGTCTCGGTCGAAGGCGAATCCACCGCCGGCCTGACGGCGAAGGACATCGCCCTGGCGATCATCGGCCGGATCGGAACCGCGGGCGGGACGGGGTATGCCGTGGAGTTCGCCGGTGCGGCGATTCGGGGGCTGTCCGTCGAGGGACGCATGACACTGTGCAATATGGCCATTGAGGCAGGGGCGCGCGCCGGGATGGTGGCGGTCGACGACCAGACAATCGACTACGTCCGGGGAAGGCCGATGGCGCCTAAAGGCCGGGATTGGGATCAGGCCGTCGCCTGGTGGGAGCAACTTCACAGTGACCCGGACGCGACCTTCGACCGGGTCGTCACGCTCAATACGGCCGATATCAAGCCGCAGGTCACCTGGGGCACCTCCCCGGAAATGGTGATACCGGTGGACGCCAGGGTGCCGGATCCGGCGGAAGAGTCTGATCCGATCATGGCCGAACACATCGCCCGGGCGTTGCAGTACATGGGACTCGATGCGGGGACCCCGGTGACCGATATCACGCTGGACAAGGTATTCATCGGTTCCTGCACCAATTCCCGCATCGAGGACCTGCGGGCGGCCGCGGATGTGCTTCGTGGCCGCAGGGTGTCCGGCGACATCCGGCTGGCGATGGTGGTCCCGGGTTCCGGCCTGGTCAAGCAACAGGCCGAGTCGGAGGGTCTGGACGAGATCTTCAGGGCGGCGGGATTCGAGTGGCGCGAACCGGGATGTTCGATGTGCCTGGCGATGAACGCCGATCGTCTCGAACCCGGGGAGCGTTGCGCCTCGACCTCGAACCGCAACTTCGAGGGACGTCAGGGACACGGTGGGCGTACCCACCTCGTCAGTCCGGCTATGGCAGCCGCGGCGGCGGTCGCCGGTCGTTTTGTGGATGTTCGCGAATTCTGAGGTGCGACGATCGCGGGGATCGTGGCAATGAATTTCCGCACTCCTTAACTATTGAGCACGGGCCGATCGGCCCAATGGGATCATCGAAATGGAACCGTTTATCCGCGTGACCGGGATCGTGGCGCCGCTGGACCGGCCCAATGTCGACACCGACGCCATCATACCCAAGCAATATCTCAAGTCCGTCAAACGAACCGGGTTCGGACCGAATCTGTTCGATCACTGGCGATACCTCGATCCGGGAGAACCCGGAGACGATCACGCCGCGCGGCGACCGAACCCGGATTTCGTCCTCAATCAGGAACGCTTCCGTGACGCCACCATACTGCTGGCGCGCGAGAACTTCGGTTGCGGGTCTTCGAGGGAACACGCGGTCTGGGCCCTGAGCGAGTTCGGGTTCCGGGCCGTGATTGCACCGGGTTTCGCCGAAATCTTCCACACCAACAGCTTCAAGAACGGCTTCCTGCCTGTCGTTCTGCCGGATGATGCCGTTGATCGGCTGTTCCGGGCGGTCGAAAGCAATGACCGCTACACTCTGACCGTCGATCTGGAACGACTCAACGTCGAGACCCCGGATGGCGAGCGGCTGCCATTCGAGGTCGACTCGTTCAGGCGGCACTGCCTGATCAACGGACTGGACGAGATCGGACTCACCTTGCGCTACGCGGACGAGATTCGGGCATACGAGGTACGACGAAGCCCGGAGGCCCCCTGGCTGTTCCACGGGCCGGCGGTGCAGGAACGCTCAGGGTGCGACGCATGACGGTTGGAAAAGTGCTCTTGCTGCCGGGAGACGGCATCGGCCCGGAGGTGGTCGCCGAAGCGCGGAAGGTGCTGGACGCGCTCGTCGAGCGTTTTGATCTCGCCCTCGAGACCAAGGAAGCCCTGATCGGTGGTGCGGCCTACGACGTGGCCGGAGACCCCTTGCCCCGGGAGACCCTTAATCTCGCCAGGGCGAGCGACGCGGTGCTGCTGGGCGCGGTCGGCGGACCGCAGTACGAGGGGCTCTCGCGCGAATTGCGACCGGAACGGGGCCTGCTGGGTATCCGCTCGGAACTTGCGCTTTTTTCCAACCTGCGACCCGCAGTCCTGTATCCGCAACTCGCCTCGGCCTCTACGCTCCGAGACGAGGTCGTCTGTGGACTGGACATCATGATCGTGCGTGAACTGACCGGGGGGATCTACTTCGGTAATCCGAGGGGAATTCGTACCCTGGAAAACGAGGAGCAGGAGGGATTCAATACGCTCGTGTACCGGGAATCGGAGGTTGCGCGCATTGCGCATTCCGCGTTCCGGGTTGCGATGAAACGCGGTCGCAAGGTCTGCTCGGTCGACAAGGCCAATGTCCTGGAGGTGTCGGAACTCTGGCGCGAGGTCGTTACACGTGTCGCACGCGAATACCCCGAAGTGTCGCTAAGTCACATGTACGTGGACAACGCGGCGATGCAGTTGGTCCGGGCACCAAAGCAGTTCGACGTGATCGTGACGGGTAACATGTTCGGGGATATTCTCTCGGATGCCGCGGCGATGCTCACAGGCTCCATCGGTATGTTGCCATCGGCCTCACTGGATGCATCCGGCAGGGGCATGTACGAGCCGATTCACGGTTCCGCGCCCGACATCGCGGGCACCGGTAGGGCGAATCCTCTGGCGACCATCCTGTCGGTGGCCATGATGCTGAGGTACTCGCTGGACCGGGCCGACCTGGCGGACCGCGTCGAGGCCGCAGTGGGCGAGGCGCTGGACCGGGGGCTACGAACCGCGGACATCGCCGCCGGGGACGAAACCGTGGTGTCGACCTCGGCAATGGGGGATGCGGTGGTGTCGGCCCTCGTGGCCTGAGGCGATTGCCGGAAAATGGCATACCAGATCGCGCCCGATTTTCGTTCGTCATCAAGGCGCGACAACAGGCGCATAGTCGAACTATGTCACTGTTGTCGCAACACAGAGGACGGACGAAAAGACAAGCAGGGTGGTATGTCATTTGACAGAAATCGCCTGAGCTCGGCCGTCAGCGATATTTTTCTGGGGTGGTAAAGGAAATGAGCAAGAAATTCAATGTGGCGGTCCTGGGATGTACCGGCGCCGTGGGGCAGGTCATGCTGTCCATTCTGGCCGAGCGCGATTTCCCGGTAAACGAGGTCTTTCCCCTCGCGAGCAGCCGCTCTGCGGGCAGCAAGATCGGTTTCGGGGACACGGAACTCACGGTGTTGGATGCCGATACGTTCGATTTCCAGCGGGCGGACATCGGGTTGTTTTCCGCCGGGGCCTCGATCTCGGAAGTCGTCGCGCCGAAGGCTGCCGACGCCGGGTGCGTCGTCATCGACAACACCTCGCAGTTCCGCTACGACGACGACATCCCGCTGGTCATACCGGAGGTCAACCCCGCTGCGATCGCCGACTACACCAATCGCGGCATCGTCGCCAATCCGAACTGCTCGACCATACAGATGCTGGTGGCACTGAAGCCGATCTACGACGCTGTCGGAATCGAACGCATCAATGTCGCCACCTACCAGGCGGTCTCGGGTACCGGTAAGGAGGCAATAGAGGAACTGACCCGTCAGACCGTTGACCTGCTTTCTGGGCGACCCCCGCAGGCGCAGGTCTATCCGAAACAGATCGCTTTCAACGTACTGCCGCACATCGACGTATTCATGGATAACGGCTATACCAAGGAAGAGATGAAGATGGTTTGGGAGACCCGCAAGATCTTTGGGGACGAGCGGATACAGGTGAATTCGACGACAGTGAGGGTCCCGGTCTACTACGGACACTCGGAGGCGGTCCATCTGGAGACCGGCGAGCGGATCACCGCCGAACGCGCCAGGCAACTGCTCGAAGCCATGCCGGGTGTCGAGGTGATCGACGATCGCGGCGACGGTGGCTATCCCACCGCCGCTACCGAAGCTGCCGATAGGGACGCGGTCTATGTCGGCCGGATTCGGGAGGATATCTCCCACCCGCGCGGGCTGGATCTTTGGGTCGTGAGCGATAACCTGCGCAAGGGCGCGGCCCTGAACAGCGTACAGATAGCTGAAATTCTGATTTCGGACTATCTTTAATAGCAGTTACCGTCCAAAAGCTTCTACGGATTTTCGGCCCAGCGGTTTCGCGGGCGCGGTTTTCGTCGCACGGATTGCAGCGGAACAATCTATCGCAGTCGGTTTCTGAGCAATTTTTCGAGCGAACGAGGACTACAATCGTGAAAAAGCTGGTTTGGGGGATGCTCCCCCTCATTGTGTTCCTTCCAGGCGCGGCGACCTCGCTGGGACTCGGGGGGATCGAGGTCGACAGTGCTCTGAATCAGCCCTTGCGGGCTGAAATCACAATGCTTTCCGTGCACCCCGATGAACTGGAAGATATCACAGTCGGACTGGCCCCTCCCGAGGCGTTTGAGCGTGTCGGGATAGCGCGGCCACCGGCGCTGCAGAAATTGCAGTTCAAGCCCGCGTTGCTCAACGGCCGCGCGATCATCGACGTCATTTCACGAGAACCGATTCGCGAACCGTTTCTGAATTTCCTCGTGGAGGTCGTGTGGCCGAACGGGCGCATGATTCGAGAGTACACCATTCTCCTCGATCCGCCGGTATTGATGGAGCGGCGGGCAGCCGCTGCACCCGTGGCACCGGTGGTGCGTCAAAGTGCGCCGGTACGCGAACCCGCTCCCGCACCCCGGGCCGCTTCGGCAAGTCCTGCACCCCCTCGACCTTCGGTGGCCACCCCGGCTGGTGTCCCTTCGCAGGATACCTATCGGGTTCGACGTGGTGACACGCTCAGCGGCATCGTCAGGCAGGTCAATCCCTCGAATCGCGTCAGTTCCCAGCAGATGATGATCGCGATGCTTCGCGCCAATCCCCAGGCGTTTACCAATAACAGCATTCACAATCTGAAAGCCGGTGCGGTGCTCCGGATTCCCGATGCCGCGGAAGCCGGCGCCGTCAGCCAGCCGGAAGCCGTGGCCGAAGTGGCCAGTCAGAACGCACTCTGGCGGGAGTACCACGCGAGGGCCGCCGGCAGACAGGTACAGTCCCAGGAAGCACTGCCCGAGGCGCGCGGCGAACAGGCCAGGGTCGACGTCAAGACGACCGGCGATGCAGAAACCCGCGCCGACGGAAATCTTGAGATCCTGGCGGGATCCGAGACCGAGGAGGCAAGTGGTGCCGGCGCCGGCAATGACGCGGCACTGGCCCGGGAGATCGCGAAATCACGGGCGGTCGAGAACGAGGCGCTGAAGGCGCGCGTGACGGAGCTTGAAGCCATGGTCTCCCAGCAAGAGCGCGTCATCACACTGCAGAGCGATGAGTTGTCCGTACTGCAGGATCGCCTGGTGCAGGAAGATGTTACCCCCGAAGGTGTAGTGATCGAAAGTGGAGAGGATATTGCAGCGGTTCCTCAGGACGACGTGCTGGCCGGTCTGGATACGGATACCGGAGAGGAGACCGAACTGCCACTGGTCGATGAGGATCTGATTGCCGCCGAAATGGAGACTGAAGATCCGGTAATGGATGAACCGGTAATGGATGAAGTGGTGACGCAGGTCCTGGATCCCGAGGCAGGGGTAGAGGTTGCCGAGACGGACGTCACTGTTTCCGTACCCGAGGTATCCACGGAGGAAGTGACCCCGGTGGCACCCGCGGGACTGTTCGATCGGATCTTCGCGGATGAAAGAATCCTCTACGGCCTGGGGGGTGGTGCCGTCCTTCTGGCGCTAATCGGACTCTGGATGGTCGGTCGCCGCCGGCGAGAGGTGGATGAGTCCGACGACATGTCCGAGCTGTTTGCCACCGGCGCGCACACGTTGCCCGCCGCGGCGGTTGCCGGTGCTGGCGCAGCCGCGCATGGAGCGGCCGCACAGGCGGCCACCATGGGTGGTAAGACCCCGTCCGATGAGGGCGCCGCGCAGGAAGCCTCCGAAACGGACACCTTCGAGAGAACCGCCCAGGTCATGGTCACAGGGCAGATCGGAGCGGGTCTGCTCGATACCGGGGCGATACAGCCGGGGACGGAGACCAACGAGCAGGCGGTAGACGAAGCCGTGTCTGAGGCGGATGTGTATGTGGCCTACGGATTGTTCCAGCAGGCTGAGGATCTGCTGAAGGATGCGATCGAGAAGGACCCGGATGCTGAGATCTATCGTGCAAAACTTGCCGAGGCCTATTATCGGGACGACAACCGGGAGGCCTTTGTCGAGACGGCCGAGGAAATGGCGGCAGCCGGCAAGAACCAGGGAGAATTCTGGAATCGTGTCGTGGCCATGGGCCAGGAGATCAGCCCGGAACATACCTTGTTCGCAGGGGTCGATACGGGCGGTCTGAAGGCCGCGGATTTTATCAAGGACAAGCCTGAATCGACGGATCTCGACATGTCTGCCGATGAGCCTGGCCAGACCGGGGTGCACGAGTTCGAATCCGGTCAGCCGGAGGAGGTTGATTCCAAACAATTGCCCGAGTTCGCTGAACAGGGCGAAACGGACATGCTGGAGATGCCCGTCGATGGGACGCTAGAGGTCGAGTCGATAGAAGACGATGACAAGCCGCTCGACTTCGATCTCGACGGCCTGGACTTCGGATTAGGTGACGCGGAAACGAAGGGTGTATCTGCGGATGCCTCACTGGACGAGGCGGCCACCCTGGACTTCGAGATCTCCGAACTGAATGTGTCTGGCGAGTTCGGTGAGACGACCGACGGCGGCGACGCGGCGGACCTCGGTGTTTCGGGTAGTTTCGCCGGTGAAACCGCGGAATTCGAGGAGTATCTCGAAGAGGATCTCGGATTGCCGGGCGGCGAAACTGCAGAGGTCGAAAACGTCGTCGATCTTGGCGGCGAGACCCCCGAAGGGCAAACCACTCCGGATGAGGTCGAGACCGAAGTCGTCGAGGGTCTGGGCGGTCTCGAGGATCTGGCGGCGCATTTCGAAGAAAACCTTTCTTCTACGGGGCCGGCGCAGGAGACTACCCAGTTCGATCCGGCGGATTTCGAGACGGAGATCATGGGTGCCGGTCCCGAAGGTGACTCGGTCGCTACAAAGCTCGATCTTGCACGGGCATTTATCGACATGGGCGATGGCGAGGGGGCCAAGAGTACGCTCGAAGAGGTTGTCCGTGAAGGTGACGATCATCAGCGCCACGAGGCCGAAGCGCTACTCAAGCAGATCGCCTGACAGCTGCAAGACGGTAGGGTGGTCCGCGAAAGCACCACCCTACCGGGTGCGGGACACGCCGGCATGAGCCGCTAGACCGTCGGGCGCCGACCCCACCGCTGTTTGGGACCACGCAACAAACCCCGCCGACGACGGCAACCGTCATCCATTTCCGAGCGGCGAGATCCGTCTCCTCTCTCGATACCGCAATGTGCCCCCCGGGGCCGGTTGTGGCAAAATCCCTCATCCGGACAGGGTCGCGATGGTTCAAGGGCTTCGCGGGCCGCAACGTCTGTTCGACCGATGCAATGTGGGTGCTCCTAACTTCGACTTCCCCGCAGCATAATATTTCGACTCCTCAGGTTCCCGTTTCCCCGATCGTGCCCGAGACACTCAGAGAGCTGTTTACCAGCACGCGGTTCGTGAGTTCCCGGTGAGAATTGCGGCTGGGATCGAATATGACGGTGCCGGCTACCACGGCTGGCAGGCGCAGCGCCAGGGTGTCCAAACGATCCAGTCGAAAGTCGAACACGCCTTGTCTTTCGTTGCGAATCATCCTGTGAGAGTGATCTGCGCGGGTCGCACGGACACCGGAGTTCACGCCAGGGAGCAGGTGGTACACTTCGATACGGAATCGAAACGCTCGGTGCGGTCCTGGGTCCTTGGTTCGAACGCGAATCTGCCTGCGGACATTGCCGTGAACTGGGTCAGGCCAGTTGACAAGTCCTTTCACGCGAGGTTTTCCGCGACGTCGCGCCGTTACCGATACCTGATCCTGAATCGATGGGTCCGCCCCGCGATACTCCAGGGCAAGGTGACCTGGCATCACCATCCGCTGGATGAAGTGCGGATGGGTGAGGCTGCCGCACACCTGGAAGGGGAACACGACTTCTCCACCTTTCGCGCGCTTCAATGTCAGGCGAAGAGCCCGGTTCGGTGTGTGAGCGAGACAGCGGTATCCAGGCATTCGGACTTCGTGTCGATCGACGTGGAGGCAAACGGTTTTCTGCATCATATGGTCCGCAACATTGCCGGTGTTTTGATGACAATCGGACGCGGTGAACAACGGCCGGAATGGGTCCTGGAATTGCTGGAGATGCGTGATCGGACCCGGGGCGGTGTTACGGCGCCACCCGACGGTCTGTATTTCATCCGCGCGATTTACGACCCCGAATTCGGGCTCCCTTCCACTGTCGATTCACCCCTGCATTTCTGAGGCGCTACCCGCGTTCGCTCCCCGGGCGGGTCACCTGAACGAATCCGATAGCACGATGAACGAATCCAGACGCACACGGATAAAGATCTGCGGGATGACCCGAGAAGAGGATGTGAGGATTGCGGGGTACCTGGGAGCCGACGCCATCGGTCTGGTATTCTATGCGCCGTCCCCGCGCAACCTGACGCTGGAAACGGCCTGGATGCTGGTGCGTTCGGCGCCGCCGTTCCTGACGACGGTCGGCCTCTTTCTCGATGCCGGCAAGGCGGCCGTCGATAAGGTGCTCGAGGCCGTACCGCTGGATCTGCTGCAGTTCCACGGCGCCGAATCCCCCGAATTCTGCAGCAGTTTCGGCAGACCCTACATCAAGGCGGTGCCGATGCGCGATGCTGTGGATTTCGACGAATACACAGGTCGCTACCGGGACGCGAGCGGATTCCTGCTCGACAGCCATGCCAGCGGCGCGGCGGGTGGCTCAGGTGAGACCTTCGACTGGTCGAGCTGGCCGAGGCGTTCGTCGCAAGTGCTGATCCTTGCCGGGGGATTGTCCCCCGACAACGTGGCAGCGGCGATACACGAAACCGTACCCTGGGGTGTGGACGTAAGCAGCGGAGTGGAATCCGGAAAAGGGATGAAGGATCCGGAGAAGATGGCGGCATTCTGCCGGGAGGTACAGCGAATCGATGCACAACGTGATTGATAGTGCCCGCCCCTTGAAGGGGCAATTACCGGATCCGACAGGTCATTTCGGTATCTATGGCGGACGTTTCGTTGCCGAGACGTTGATGGAGCCGCTCGAGGAACTCCGTCTGGCCTGGGAACGATACCGGCAGGACGCGGGTTTTGTCGCCGAACTGGACGCCGATCTGACGCACTACGTCGGCAGACCGAGTCCGCTCTACCACGCCGCGCGATGGAGTCGCAGGCTTGGCGGCGCGCAGATCTATCTGAAGCGCGAAGACCTTAATCACACCGGCGCACACAAGGTCAACAACACGGTCGGTCAGGCGTTACTGGCCCTGCGAATGGGCAAGAAGCGGATCATCGCCGAGACCGGGGCGGGCCAGCATGGCGTGGCCACTGCTACGGTGGCGGCGCGGTTGGGTCTCGAGTGCGTCGTGTACATGGGGGCCGAGGACATCGAACGACAGGCGCCCAATGTCTACCGCATGCGTCTGCTGGGTGCGGAGGTCGTGCGGGTAACCTCGGGGTCACGCACCCTGAAAGACGCGCTCAACGAGGCAATGCGCGACTGGGTAACCAACGTGGACGACACGTTCTATATCATCGGCACGGTGGCGGGGCCCCATCCGTATCCGGTGATGGTGAGGGACCTTCAGGCCGTCATCGGACGCGAGGCGCGCGTGCAGATACAGGAGCAGGTGGGGCGGTTTCCGGATGCGCTGGTCGCCTGTGTCGGCGGCGGTTCCAACGCCATTGGTCTGTTCTATCCCTTTCTGGACGACGAGGCCGTGAGAATGGTCGGTGTCGAGGCCGCCGGACTGGGCCTCGATACCGGCAGGCATTCCGCACCGCTGTGTGCCGGACAGCCGGGCGTCCTGCACGGAAACCGGACCTACCTGATGGAAGACCGGGACGGTCAGATCATCGAGACGCACTCCATCTCGGCCGGTCTCGACTATCCCGGGGTCGGCCCCGAACACGCCTGGTTGAAGGACATCGGGCGGGTCGAGTACGTTGCCGTGACGGATACGGAAGCACTGGCGGGATTCCACGACCTGACTCGCGACGAAGGTATCATCCCGGCCCTGGAGAGTAGCCACGCCCTGGCCTGGGCGGGCAAGCTGGCCCCGCAGATGAGTGAGGACCAGATCATTATCGTCAACCTCTCGGGTCGTGGCGACAAGGACATCAACACCATCGCCAGGATCGAGGGAATCGCACTGTGAGCCGCATCGGTGCCGTCTTCGACCGCAACGCCCAGCGGGGGCGAACCGCGCTGGTTCCCTATATCACCGCCGGGGACCCGGAGCCTGGCGTGACCGTACCGCTCATGCACGCGATGGTCGATGCAGGGGCAGACATCCTGGAACTCGGCGTGCCCTTCTCCGATCCGATGGCAGATGGCCCGGTCATACAGGCGGCGTGCGAGCGTGCACTAAAGCATCACATGAGTCTCAACGACGTCCTGGCCATGGTGAGGGACTTCCGACAGCGCGACGACCGGACCCCGGTCGTGCTGATGGGGTATCTCAACCCGATCGAGGTCATGGGCTACGGGACTCTTGCCGCATCGGCCGCCGATGCGGGAGTCGATGGTGTGCTGACGGTTGATCTGCCGCCCGAGGAATCTCACGACCTGCTGGTGGAGTTGCATGACCGGCGGATCGACCCGATTTTCCTCATTGCGCCCACCAGCGACTCGGGGCGGATCTCCCGAATATGCGCTGCCGCATCGGGCTTTGTGTACTATGTTTCTCTCAAGGGGGTGACGGGGTCAAGCGCGCTGGATGTCTCATCGGTCGCAAGCAGATTGGAGATCGTGCGCAAGCTGTCGGACCTGCCCATCGGTGTGGGTTTCGGCATCAAGGATCCGGAAACCGCCGCGCAGGTCGCACGAATCGCGGATGCGGTCGTGGTCGGCAGCGCGATCGTGAATCTGGTGGCGGCCAATGCCGGTGATGCGGCAATGATCAGGGAGCATGTCGGTGGTCTGTTGTCGTCGATGCGTGCGGCGATGGACGCGAATTCTCCCGGTGAGGACGCTGCCTGATTCGCGACAGCAGATAGTGGGCGCGGCCGCGACGTCGATTTCCCGAGTTCCCCTTTCCCCCCCCTCTCCCTTCCATGGGTAACAGTTTATGAGCTGGTTCGAAAAGTTGATGCCGACCCGGATTCGCACGGATGGCAGCGCGAAGCGAAAGGTCCCCGAAGGCCTGTGGGAGAAGTGCGGCACCTGCGATGCGATCCTGTACCGGGCGGAACTGGAACGAAATATCGAGGTCTGCCCGAAGTGCGGCAGCCACATGCGAATCGGGGCCAGGCGCCGGCTCGATACCTTTCTCGATCAGGAACCCCGGGAAGAGATCGGCCAAGAGATCGAACCGCACGACATCCTTAAATTCAAGGACAGCAGGAAGTACAAGGATCGGCTCCACGCAGCGCAGAAGGCGACGGAAGAAAAGGACGCGCTCGTCGTCATCAAGGGTGCGGTCATGGGGGTCCCGCTCGTGAGTGCCGCTTTCGAGTTTAAATTCATGGGGGGCTCCATGGGTTCGGTCGTGGGGGAGCGTTTCGTGCGCGCCGTCAATGCGGCGATGGTCACCGGACTGCCCCTGGTGTGCTTTACCGCCAGTGGGGGCGCAAGGATGCAGGAAGCCCTGATTTCATTGTTACAGATGGCCAAGACCAGCGCTGCGCTGGCGAGAATGTCGAGGGCGAAGCTGCCGTTCATCTCCGTGATGACGGATCCGACGATGGGGGGGGTGTCCGCCAGTCTGGCGATGCTGGGTGACATCCATATCGCCGAACCCAATGCACTGATCGGATTTGCCGGTCCCCGCGTCATCGAACAGACCGTACGCGAGAAGCTTCCAACGGGCTTCCAGCGCAGCGAGTTTCTGCTCGATCACGGCGCGATCGACATGATCGTGGATCGTAGGGACATGCGCGAGACGGTGGTCAATCTCGTGACGATGATGATGCGGCAACCGGTCGCCAAGGGTATCTGAGGGGCCCCGCGTGCCGACGCTGTATCGCCGCCCCTGACGACGGCGGAGTCTGCCGGTGATGGCCCGAACGCTATCGGAATGGTTTGACTGGCAGCGCCAGCTTCATCCCAGGAAGATCGATCTGGGTCTTTCACGTGTTGCGGCCGTGGCTGGCCGACTGGGACTGACGCGCCCGGCCGGGCGCGTCATCACGGTCGGCGGAACCAATGGAAAGGGTTCCTGTGTCGCTCTGGCTGAAGCCATCCTACGTTCGAGTGGGTACCGGGTCGGTGCATACACCTCGCCTCACCTGGTTCGCTACAACGAACGGATACGGATCGCCGGCCGCGAAGTATCGGACGAGGCGCTGATTGGTGCCTTCCGGGCGGTAGATCAGGCACGTGATGGGACGAGCCTGAGTGAGTTTGAGTTTGGAACCCTGTCCGCGCTGCTGTTGTTCGAAGACGCGCGACTGGATGTCGCGATCCTCGAGGTCGGACTGGGCGGACGGCTCGACGCGGTCAACGTCGTCGACCCGGACGTCGCCGTGATCGCCAGTGTGGATCTCGATCACCAGGAATGGCTCGGGGACGATCGGGAGTCCATCGGCAGGGAGAAGGCGGGTATCATGCGCCGGGGGATCCGTGTCGTGTGCGGTGACGCTGCGCCACCGCAGAGCCTGCTATCGATCGCAGCCGGGATGCGTTGCGATCTGCGTGTATCCGGCAGGGACTTCGGTGTCCGCCGCGATGCCGAGACCTGGAATCTGATTGGTCTCGATGCCGAGCGCAGGGGGCTTCCGTATCCGGCATTGAGGGGCTCGCGGCAGACGGACAATGCCGCCGCGGTCCTGATGGCGCTGGACGCCCTGGTGGACGAGTTTCCGCTTGAACCGGGGGCAATCCACGCGGGGTTGCGCGCGGTGCGTTTGCCAGGGCGATTCGATCACCTGGGGACCGAAGGGAATGTGGTGGCGGATATCGCCCACAATCCCGCGGCCGCCGCGGGCCTCGCCGCGGATCTGGACGCCCGCCCGGTTCCCGGTGCAGATCTGGCGGTGTTCACCGTGCTCGCCGACAAGGACGTGGCCGGCATCGTCGACGCGGTCGGGGGCCGTTTCGGCAAGTGGTTCGTTGCGACGTTGGGCAGCGACCGAGGGCTGGCGGCGGAAGCTATCCGTGAAATTCTGCTCGCCCGTGTGACGGGTGTGAAAGTAACATGCTACCGTGACATCGTCGGGGCGTACACCGACGCGATGGCGCGGGCTGGAGACGAAGACCGGGTCGTTGTTTTCGGATCTGCCTTCGGTGTTGGAGAACTCATGGCCGCACTGGCGGATTGAGCCTGGTACGGCTTGCAAGTTACCATATAACCGGTATCCGGAAAAACTGACGCATCGCGTCATTCTGCGCGGGACTCTCGGACTGTTCCATGGACATTCTCCTTAAACAGCGCTTGATCGGCGCGGTGGTGCTCATCGCGCTGGCGGTCATTTTCGTACCGGTGCTACTCGACGGTACGGGCTGGCGTGAGCGCCGCTCTGGTGGTGCGGAGATTCCGCCCGAGCCGGAGTTCACCTTTTCCCGTTCCCTGCCCACCCTGTCGGATGCGCGACGGGACGTGATCCCACCCGTGGCTCCAGCAGTCGAACCGCAGGTGTCTGGTCAGGGTGCCTCTGCAGACGCTGTTTCGGTGACCGGTGATGCGCCACGCATTTCTGAGCAGGCGAAAGCGCTCGAGTCCCCGACAGAAGATGCAGCAAAGAGGGCAGAGGTCAGCGCCACGTCAAACGAAGCGCCAGGCGCCGGGTCCACGACCGCGGGACCCAGCGAGAAGACGCCGCCGGTCGCACCGGAGCATGCAAACCCTCGCGGCTGGGTGGTGCAGGTCGGCAGCTTCAGCAGCAGGAAGAACGCTGAAACCTTGGCGGCGAAATTGGAAGCTTCGGGGTACAGGGCCTTCATCGAACCCGTCGGGAGCGAGACAAGCCGGCGGTATCGCGTCAAGGTGGGACCTGATAGGGACAAGGCGGCGGCGATGACGACGCGCACGCGTTTGAAGTCCAGGGAAAAACTCAGTGGTATCGTGGTCCTTCAGCGCTAAAGGATTCCCGAACGAATGAGTGAAAAGATTGTGGCGCGAGGTGAGTCGCGGGTATCGAATGGAACCTGTCTAGCCACCCGGAGAGACAGTACGTACCGCGTAAGGGGGCGGCGCCACTGCGCGTTTTACTCGTTCAAGTTTGCCCCGTTGGAGCGTGTTTCCGAAACTGTGGACGTTACCGTGCCCGCAACCGGGTCCTGGCGGCGCCTGGCCAGGCTGCTGAATGTCCTGGCTTGACGCGGGGATCGTCGGGATCATCGCGCTCTCGGCGCTGGTCAGTGTGTTTCGAGGGTTCGTTCGGGAGTTCATTGCGCTTGCGACCTGGATCATCGCCCTGTGGCTCGCATTCGCCTATTCAGGGGCATTGGCGCCCTTGCTGCCGGCGTCCATGGACGAGGCCGACCTCGCTCTGGGCGAGACCCAGGTTACCGTCAGGAATCTGCGTGTCGGGATCGTTTTCACGCTGATAGTCGTGCTCACGCTGATCGTCGGCGCGGTCCTGAACTATGTGATCGGGCGCTACCTGATGCGCGGTTCGCTCAATCTGGCGGACAGGGGGCTGGGATTAATCTTCGGTGTGGTTCGTGGTGTTATTATTGTCGTTGTTCTCGTGATGGCAGGAGGCCTTACCCGGTTTCCCGAGACCCCATGGTGGCAGGATTCCACGCTCGTCGATCATTTCGAGGCGATCGCGTTCCGGGTCATCGAGCGTCTTCCGGACAAGTATGCCGAGTACTTTTCGTTTCGTTGACGCGGTGCCAGTCGATCCCCGTTGCCTCCGACCCGGACTAAAAACCTATGTGCGGTATCATCGGTATAGTCGGCCGCAAGCCGGTCAATCAGGCCCTGTATGACGGTTTGACCATACTGCAGCATCGAGGACAGGATGCTGCGGGTATCGTGACCTACGATCAGGGTCAGAAGCGTCTCAATCTGCGCAAGGCCAAGGGATTGGTCAGGGACGTGTTCCAGGAAAGGCACATGCAGCGCCTGACCGGAAACATGGGAATCGGTCATTTGCGATATCCGACCGCGGGCAGTTCCGCATCGTCGGAATCCCAGCCGTTCTACGTGAATTCTCCCTACGGAATCTCGCTTGGGCACAACGGGAATCTCACCAACGCGGGGGATCTCAGGGGAGAACTCTTCCGGCAGGACCGCAGACACATCAATACCGACTCGGACTCGGAGATCCTGCTCAACGTCTTCGCCCAGGAGCTTTCCCGAAGCGGCGGACTGTCACTGGATTCGGACGCGGTGTTCGCCGCGGTATCCGAGGTGCACAGACGTTGCGTCGGGGCCTACGCCGTCGTTGCCATGATGGCCAGGTACGGGGTACTCGCGTTTCGCGACCCCAATGGAATCCGGCCCGTTGTCTTCGGTAGCCGCGAAACACGTTCCGGGCCGGAGTACATCGTTGCATCGGAGAGCGTGGCGCTTGACGTGCTGGGCTTCGAACTCGTCAGGGACATCCTGCCAGGCGAGGCCATTTACATCGATACGGACTTCGAGGTCCACACGGCACAATGCGCGGAAGACCCGAAACATGTCCCCTGTATATTTGAGCACGTCTATTTTTCCCGGCCGGACTCGGTTATCGACGACATCTCCGTTCACAAGGCGCGGATGCGGATGGGAAAACGCCTGGGCAAGAAGCTGTTGAAGGAATGGCCGAATCACGATATCGATGTGGTGATTCCCATTCCCGATACCAGCCGTACGGCGGCGCAGGAGCTGGCCTTCCGGCTGGGTGTGAAATTTCGTGAGGGATTCATAAAGAACCGCTACATCGGAAGGACGTTTATCATGCCAGGACAGAAGCAGCGCAAGAAGTCGGTGCGCCAGAAGCTCAACCCCATCGGTCTCGAGTTTAAGGGCAAGAACGTCGTACTGGTGGACGACTCGATCGTGCGTGGTACGACCTCGAGGGAGATCGTGCAAATGGCCAGGGACGCTGGGGCTCGCAAGGTCTATTTTGCCTCGGCATCTCCACCAATCCGCTACCCTAACGTCTACGGGATCGACATGCCCGCCGCCAGTGAACTCATTGCCCACGGGCGTTCCGAGGAAGAGGTGCGCAAGGCCATCGGGGCGGACCGGCTGCTCTATCAGGAACTGGATGACCTGGTGATATCGGTGCGCAAGGGGAATCCCTCCATTACCCAGTTCGACTGTTCGGTATTCACCGGAGAGTACGTCACCCGGATCAGTGACGGGTATCTCGAACATCTCGAGGCCCAGCGCAACGACGACGCCAAGTCGGGGCACGAAAAGGAATACGCGGGGATCGATCTCCACAACGATGCGTGAAGATGATTGAAAACACCGGTACGATCGCTGTGGCTCGCCCGAGGCCCGACAGGCGCTACCGGCGTTTGGTTCGTCTCCTGACCTATCGTTTCGATACGCCCCAGGTGAAATTTGTGCTGCTCGTATCCATCGGCGAACAGCGGCTTTTCCTGTTCGAGGTCGGGGATGTCGTGCGGGATTACGCGGTATCCACGTCGCGTTTCGGCACCGGCAGCGTGGAGGGAAGCTACAAGACGCCGATGGGCGCGCACCGGATCGTCGCGAAGATCGGTGACGGCACACCGAAGGCGTCAATATTCAAGGGCAGAAAGCCCACCGGGAAGATCGGGGAAATCATCTCCACCCACGAGGGCAGACGCGAAGACGCCGTCACCAGCAGGATACTGCAACTCCGGGGACTCGAGCCCGGTCTCAATCTGGGTGTGGGGGTCGATACGCTGGAGCGCTATGTCTACATTCACGGTACGCTGGAGGAGGGCCTGATCGGGGAATCCGCCTCCATCGGCTGCGTTCGAATGAAGAACGACGACATCATCGAACTTTACGACCTGATCCCGGTCGGCTCGCTGGTCATGATCGCAACCTGAATTCATAGCGCCTGCGCGGCATCCGGCTGGGCGTACTGGAGAACGGCCGATCTGATGTAGTCTTTCGAATCGTGAAAGAATTCCTGCTGTATACCGCACATGCACCGTTCGAGGCTGCACGCCGTCTGGACGGTACTTCGTTCGATCGCTCCGAGAGGGGGCTGCACGGCCACAGTTTTCTGTCGCGGGTTCGGGCGAACCTTCCGTCGGGCTGGGGCCGCTTTCCGGGCGACGAGTCCGCCGCGCTTGAGAGGTCCCTGGTGCGCAGCGTGGAACCGCTGGACTATTCCCTGCTCAACGAACGCCTCGATACGCCCACCGACGAGAATCTGGCGCGCTGGATCTCCAGGCGGATCGACGTGCCGGGGATCGTCCGGGTCAGCGTCCGAGGCGCTCCGACTTCCGGCATCGATTACAAACCCGGAAGCGCGGTTCATGCGTGGCGACGTGTCCGTTTCGAGGCCGCCCACCGCCTGCCGAACGTGCCGCCCGGACACCCCTGCGGGCGCATGCACGGGCACGGTTTCGATGTCGACCTGCGGACCCGCCATTCCCTGGACGAGGTGGAGTGCCGGCTCGAGGAGGCCGCGCTGGACCGGGAATGGGGTGCACTCTTCCGTGAACTCGACCATGGCTGTCTCAACGACCTTCCCGGTCTCGAGAACCCGACCAGTGAGTTGATCGCAACCTGGATCTGGGGACGGATCAAACCTCCCGTGCCATCGCTGTCCCGTGTCACCGTGTACGAAACGACCACGGCGGGTTGCCACTTCGACGGGACGAACCATCGGATCTGGAAGGAACGCCGGTTCGAGAGCGCACTGCGTCTTGGCAACGCGCCTTCGCGGGATCCCCGCCGCCGGCTTCATGGGCACAGCTATCGGGTACGGCTCTATCTGACCACCCAACTGGATCCGCTCATGGGCTGGACCGTTGACTATGGCGACGTCAAGGCGCTGTTCGGTCCCGTGTATGATCTCCTTGACCACCGGCGGCTGGACGAGATCGACGACATTGGCTCGACGGACCCGGCGGGTATCGCCCGCTGGATCTTCACTCGGCTGGCCAACGTGATCCCGCACCTTGATCGCATTGACCTGTACCAGGCCCCGGGCAGCGGTGTGATACTGGAACAGACCCCCTAAAGGCCGCCGGTGAGGGTGCCGGGGTGCGTCGGCGCTTCCCGGGCCGACACCCACACCACGGAGCCGCGACCTTAACCCTACCCGAACCCTCGGAGTTCTAATGAGCGACAATGAAATGCAAACGGTCGAAGTGACCGATGTGTCCCCGGCGACGGGGAGGACGCTGGCGCATGTCGTCTACGCCCTTCAGGCGGTGGCGCTGGTCACGGGTATCCCGATGTTGATCGGCGTGATCATCAACTATGTGACCCGTGGCGAGGTCAGAGATAGCTGGGTCGATTCCCACTATCGCTGGCAGATCCGCACCTTCTGGTACAGCGTCCTTTGGACGGTGCTGGGAACGGTCACCGTGGTTATTCTGGTGGGTTACCTGGTCCTGACCCTGGCATACCTCTGGCTGATCTACCGGATCGCGATCGGGTGGATCAAACTGTCGAACGCCGAATCGATGTACGTGGCGAGATAACCTGCACCTTATCATTCCTCGATGAGTGTCCGGGTCAGGATCGGTGAGGATCGGACCGCATCCGACACCGGATTTGCGCCGCGTTCCGTGACGATAGGGTCGTTCGAAACGGTACAGCCCGGGCCGGTTCCTCTATACTCATCCCACTACGGTTGTGGCGTGAATCGCATCCTGTCCGGGAGCAGGGGTGGTGTAGCCGTCATTCGATCGATGATCGTAACCCAGGGAGCGAACCTGTTACCACGCAGCGGCGGGAAACCCAAACGATGATAGACCTTCACTGCCACCTGTTACCAGGTATCGACGACGGCGCTTCGGACCTTGACACGGCGCTGGAAATGGCCCGGGTGGCGGTGGGAGACGGAATCACCCAGGTGGCTTGTACCCCGCACATCTACCCGGGCGTCTACGAGAACGATGCGCAGGGGATTCGCAGGGCCGTGACGCGATTCAGGGAGCGACTAGCTGAGGCAGGGATTCCGCTGCGCCTGACCTTCGGCGCCGACACGCACCTCGTGCCGGATCTGGTGGAGGGGTTGAGGGCCGGGCGTATACCGACCCTGAATGGCAGCCGGTATTTCCTTTTCGAGCCGCCTCACCATGTTGCCCCCCCGCGTTTCGCGGAATCCGTTTTCAACGTCCTCGCCGCCGGTTACGTCCCGCTGATCACCCACCCGGAAAGGTTGCGCTGGATCGAGGACCACTATGAGCTGTTCATCCACGCCGCCAGGGGCGGCGCCTGGCTGCAGCTCACGGCAGGCAGCCTGACGGGCCGCTTCGGACGGCGTGTGCGCCGCTGGTCGGAGCGCATGCTGGATGAAGGTGTCGTACACGTCCTCGCCACCGATGCGCACAACCTCGGAAACCGGGCGCCACTTCTTGCCGAGGGACGGGATGCGGCGGCCGAGCGGGTCGGGGAGGAGGAGGCGCTCAGGATGGTGGTGGGTCGCCCAGGGGCCATCCTCGAGGACGCGCCTCCCGACGCCGTACCGTTCCCGGAAGGACTGGTCCAGGATTCGTCTGCTACAGCTGCCCGGGCCGGCGGTTGGCTGCGTCGGTTGTTTGGCCGGGAACAGGGATCGGCGAATCGCCTGTAACGCGCAGCCGTGCTACAGATTCGGCCCAGAATGCTGTGTGCTCCCGTGCCGGGTCCCACGTGGCTCGATGGTTCGTACCTGAAACTATGGCTGCGATGTCATGTGGTGGTCGAATCGTGTGATTTGCAGCTTGTCGCTCTTTTTTTCCACCACCAGGACGATATTTCCGGTGAACAGTTCGGAACCCTCCTGACCGGTGGGCCAGAGTTCGATATCGGTCCGCGCCCAGCCCTTCAGATGGGTATCGTCGAGAGGAATCCAGCTGATGTCGTTGAGCACCATCCGTCGGGCCTCGGTATTTCTGAACAGCGATTTGTATGCCTTGAGCAGTGCACGGTAGCCCTCGCCATCGTTCAGGCTAACATCGCGGGAGAAGACTCGCGTGAACCGTTTCAGATCTCCGTTTTCGTAGGCCGCAAGGAAGCGGGCCAGCAGCATGTTGAGTTCCAGCTTTGAGATATCGCCATAGTCGTCGGCTAGCGTGCTGGTCGTGGAAAGGGCCGCAGCGCCACCGGCCGTTTGTTCCGGACGCCCTGCCTGGGTAGCCGGTGAACGGGAGATCGTCTGTTCGGTGTCTCCATCCGCCTCGGCAGGCGCCGGGGAGGGTTTCAACATGGCTGTCGCCGACGGCTGTGCGCTCGATTGCGTAACCGCGGCTGCGGATGCCTTGGACGGCTGTGCGGGGGAGGGTGGTGTCGCCTCCCGGGCGGGGGAATCGGACGCGACCTCGGGTGGCCGGACTTCCGCGGGCGTTGCGGGCGATTCCACGTTGGTCCGGTACGGCGGAGTTTCCGCTGGCACTACCGGCGATTCCACCCTGGCAATCATCCGGTCGATCCCGATATCGATCCTATCCGGAGTGGCTTCTCTTGTCTGGTCGGGAACGACCGTCTCTTGTTCTTCATCGTGTCGGATTGTTGCGAGTTCTGCGGGTTGGCTGTCGTCCGTTTCCAGACCAGCCTTGACGCTTCCGGCTGGTGAGGACTTCAACAGTTTCGGGGTGGGCTCCGTGGCGACGGCGTCGGGACCCGTCTCGTCGAGATCGTCCTGCCGTTGCGCCAGATCGATCGCGCCGGTCGCGGTCGGTGGAGTGGATCCGACTCCTGCGAGGTTGGCGGATACCGGCTGTTGGTCGCCAGCCTGCCAGGAGAGGACGCCTTGGCGTGATGTAAAGATTGCAAGGCCGGCGGCGCTCACCGCGATCAGGAGAATAGCGCTCCAGATGATCGCGGAGGGTTTGCGGATCCACAGTCGGCTACGGTAGAGGATCTCGCCAGGCTTCGGCGAATGGTCATGGGAATCCCTGGGCTGTCCGAAGTCCCTGGCTCGTGTTCGTGCCGCCTCTGCCTGCGCATTGGCCGTGTGAGGCCGGATCCGTCGGGGTCCGAGTTTGCGGTCGTAGGACCGTCGCATTTTTGGGTCTCGTAAGGTCGTCCAGGCCTCGTGGATCCTATTGGCGAAGTGTCTTTCCCACTCGTGCGCGTGTCGGCGGTCCGGTTGGAAGATTCGCATCAGCAGGCGATGGTGCTGCTTGATCTGTTCAGCCCCGGCGCTGGGGTCCACACCGAGGACGCGATAGAAGTCCCCTTTCGGTGCGAACAGGACCTGTCTCACGAAGAACCGGGATGCCTCGCGGAGTTCCTCGGGGGTGACATCCAGTGCACGGGCGGCGGTGTCAAAGCGTGGGTCCTGTTGACCACCGCCGAGGGCCTCGATGACCTCACCGAGCTGTTCGGGCAGGGGCCAGTCCGCATCGGACAGCTGCGGATAGCGTGTCTGAGAACGGTAGTAGGCGAGTGGCAGTCTAAAGGATTCTGGATTCACGGTCGCTGGAGCTTCGGTTTGCCGGTTCTGGTCCGTATTCGGGGCATGCGCAAGTGGTTGGGGGCTCAATGTCCTACGTGTCGCTGATAAAAGCGTTTCCTGCCGGTGACCCCTTCGGCCGGTACGTCATGCCCATAGCGTGAACCCGCTGGCATGGTCATCCCGCCGGATCAGACGGTTGAGATCAGCCGACCATCGGTGACGCCGTCCCTTCACTGTGTATGGAGATTTCGATGCCGTGGGCCCATACAGGATGATAGATCACACGGGTTCTCGGCGTGTGCGCGGAACCATGCGGCAGACGGGCATTGAATCCCCGGACGTATCCGCAGTCGGATCTCGGCCCGGTTCAATCCGTTCGGGATGGCGGCATGATCAGGGCGCACACGACCCGCCGTCCCTCGGCCGCAACCACATTGTAGGTGCGGCAGGCCGCGGCATTGTCCATGAACTCAACTCCGATCCCGCGACCGGCGAAACCCGCATGAATCAACGGACGCGGAAACCGCAACGTCGTCCCCGTCCCTACGATGACTAGGTCGGGTGCCAGACTGGCGATCGCATCGACATGGCTTTCGGCGAGATCGTCGATGGAGGTCACAGACCAGTCAGATTGCAGGTCGTCGGGTGTTACGAGGAGGCTGGCGGTGTAAACGACCTCGTTGATCTGCACCGACGCGGTGTCGTAGCGCTGAATGAGATTACGACGCTCGTCGGACTCGAGGGTGATCTGCATAAGGGCTCCGGGGCTCGCTCGGTGCACACCATTATAGCGATCCGGGCGCGAGGGTCCGGGCTGCGACCATGCGCAGTTTCGAGCGGGATTTACCGACGCCACGGGCTCAACCGAACACACGGTTCGTGTAAACTGACGGCTTTTGCCGGGACGCCGGCGCGCAGAAACCAGAGGCCGCCTTGATCGAGGATTTTCCCAGAATAAAACGTCTTCCCCCCTATGTGTTCAATATCGTCAACGAGTTGAAGGCGGCGGCGCGAGCGCGGGGCGAAGACATCATCGACTTCGGTATGGGCAATCCGGACCAACCCACGCCGTCACACATCGTGGAGAAGCTCGTGGAGGCGGCGAGACGCAAGGATACGCACCGATACTCCATGTCTCGCGGGATTCCGCGGCTGCGTAAGGCGGTTACGGGTTGGTATGAGCGCAGTTTTGGTGTCGAACTGGATCCGGAGACCGAGGCCATCGTGACAATCGGGTCGAAGGAGGGCCTGGCGCACCTGACACTGGCGACGCTAGGTCCGGGGGACGCGGTCGTGGTGCCCAATCCCGCCTATCCCATTCATCCCTATGGTTGCGTGATCGCCGGGGCCGAGGTGATCTACGTCGCGATGACGAAGGGGACGGATTTCTACGAGGAACTGGAAAAGGCACTCAAGGACGCCTGGCCCAAGCCGAAGATGCTGATCCTGAACTTCCCGAGCAACCCGACCACGCAGTGCGTGGACCTGGCGTTTTTCGAGCGGGTGGTCGAGATCGCGCGCGAACACAAGATCTGGGTGGTTCACGATATCGCCTACGCCGAGATCGTCTTCGACGGATACCGGGCCCCCTCGATTCTACAGGTGCCGGGGGCCCGCGATATTGCGGTGGAGTTCTACTCGCTATCCAAGAGCTACAACATGCCGGGCTGGCGGGTCGGTTTCATGTGCGGCTGCAAGACGTTGGTCGCTGCGCTGGCACGCATAAAGTCCTATCTCGACTACGGAATGTTCACGCCGATCCAGGTCGCCGCCATTTCCGCGCTGGAAGGCCCTCAGGACTGCGTTGATGAGGTGCGGCGCACCTATCGCGAGCGCCGCAACGTCCTGTGCGATGGTCTCAACAATGCCGGCTGGCCGGTAGAGCGACCGAAGGCGACGATGTTCGTCTGGGCGCCGATCCCCGAACCGTACCGGGACATGGGTTCGCTGGAGTTCTCTAAGAAGGTGCTCAACGAGGCAAAGGTGGCCGTGTCCCCGGGAGTTGGCTTCGGGCAGTATGGAGACGACCACGTGCGTTTCGGGCTGATCGAGAACGAGCATCGTACCCGCCAGGCGGTGCGCGGCATACGCAAGATGATACGCAGTGGCGGATAATGGAGGGGTCAGCTACAGAAGTAGTGCAGCAGCATCCTGTCGCCGGCGCGCACCGGTTTTCCCAGGCTGACGATTCCGTAGCCATAGAGGAACATCCGCGACTGCACGAGGTGGACCCTGCCGTCGAAGTCCGTATCGACGTACGTTCCGTTGAGACTCTGATCGGTTAGCATACACCGGCCGTTGCAATACTCGAATCGGGCGTGAGATCGGGAGACATTCAAGTCGTCGAGAACCACATCGCAGTCAAGTTGTCGGCCCACTACGATCGGTGCTGCGGTTTTCGTCAGTTCCAGGAGTTCTTCGTGGCATCTCAAGAGTAACCGCCGCGTCGGTTTAGCGGAGGCCATGATCTGCCAGCCATCGCTGGATTTGGTGATGCGGCGGATGCCCGGTCCGCCATTTTCCCCGTGCACATCGCTCTGCACCCACTCCGCGTCAGAATGGACTTCATCGTCCGAATCCTTTCGTTTCGTCCCGCTACGATTGCGCGCCACTGAATCCGGCGTCGATTTCGACATTACTGTGGAGTCCACGAATGGTCGGTGCGCGAAAAAACGTCCGCAATCGAGCGCATAAGAACCAGCCCTGCAGGGCTGTTACGGCGTTCACGGCCTATCGTGACCGAAGGGGTGGCGGTGGTGAAATTGTGATGTCATTCATCCCAATCCCGCCTGGATTCCGCTAATACCATTCAGCAAGAAAGCCGCTGATGCTTTCGCGTCAAGGGAAGTGAGTGATTCTCAGGAGGAGAAGGCAATGCTGAAGACCGTCAAGTCCTATTTCATCGTGGATGTGCTCGAGTCGATGATCTACAAGCTGGTCCCGGACGAGTTCTCCAGTCTCGGCGATGCCGAACAGGCGCAACGCAGGATGTGCCACTTCTATCCCGATTCCAGGGTGCGCGAGCAGCGCACGATCTACGACATCAACGACCCGGACGAACTGTCACGTTACGAGGCCCATATCAGCCGACTGGCCTGATCCGTGATTCAGCGGTGCCGGAGCGACGTATGGTCCGAGAATCCTGAACAAATGCCTGCTGCATCGCCCGTTCTGAACGCATCGCGGCGTGTCCGTCCCGCGCATATGTTCAGGGTTCCTTGATGGCTCCTTGTGGTCTCGCATCCGGTGACGTGCGGCTGCCGTCAAGGTTTCGTCGCCCGCCGTCGATTCTGTATCCCAGAGTGTGAGGGACATCGACGAATCCAAGGGAATCATTCCCTACATTGGAATCCGGGAAAACGCAGATCAATACGAGGAGATCCGATGGACACCCTGATCGTACTGGGCATGCTCTGGCTGATTCCGGTCCTGACCCTGGGCTGGATCCTCTGGCGCTGAGCCTTGAATCGCCGTAACACACCACCCGCCCGAGAAACACGGGCGGGTGGGCTCGATTCTTCCAATCTACGCACGGGCAAGGTTTCCAACCCCGGCCAGATGTCGTTCTCCGGCGTCAGCCCCTACGGTTTCCCCAGAAAATCTCACCGCGATTGAGAGCCCGGTTGTCGTTTCGTCGCCAACCGGGCTCTGCGAAGCGGAGGGTCTTCTCTTCGCAAACGAGCGATGCGCGCGTCCGGGGTAAGGAGCGGAAGCGCGATTACGGGGTTTCAGTGACTCGCCCCGGGACCTTCCGACAGTTTTTCCATCACCTGGTCCAGACTGAAGCTGGCGGCCTTCTGGCGCGGCGGGTATTCCCTGAAGGTTTCCAGGAACTGCCCCAGGTAGGCCTGCGCGGGCACCAGCACGTACGTCCGGTCCAGCAGCCAGTCGTAGTCGGTGTTCGAGGTGATGGTGGCGCGCTCGTAGGGGTCGCGGCGCAGGTTCTCGATCAGCGGCACGCGCAGCGGCGTGAAGGGCTCCATCCACACCCGGAAGGTCCCCGGGGTCTTCTGCGCCATGAAGATGACCTTCCAGTCCTCGTAACGCAGGGCCGTCAGGTCAACGTCGTCGGAGAAGTAGAAGATTTCCTTCCTCTGGCAGAAATCGCCTACCATGGGTGCGGAAGTGCATGCGGGTCCCGTTCCACCAGACGAACCAGGACCTGCCGACATTGTGCTGCCGCTCGATGAAGTCGATGGCGGCGTCCGAGGTCTCGTCGTCGACGGTCTCCATGCGCTTCTTCGTAAGCTGACCCGTGTCCTCGATCTCGCCGCCGGCAGTGGAACGGATGACGCCCCGCGGACCGAGCGCGCGGCGTGCTATCGGTTTCGGCCCCGGGGAACGAGTGTGTCGACTCCGCAGCCAGGATGATAGCAGGCCGTGTCCGGAGCCGGCAGCGGATCGGGAGGGCCGCGCGTGGTCCTTCCGATCCGTTTGGTAACGGCTATTGTCTCACGGCGCTGGACTGCGCGTTCTCCAGCATCTCGATTGCGTTGTCGATACTGAGAGATCCCACCTTCTGGCTCTGCGGATAGTCCTTGAAGGTCGACAGGAACTTCGTTGCCGCGGCCTGAGCGGGGACGAACATCCACATCTGGTCTGCATACCAGCGAATGTAGCCGCTGCCTTCGAACGGCGCCCGTTCCCACGGGTCGATTCGCAGGTTGGTGACGATCGGCCAGCTCGGCGTCTTTCGATAGGCCTCGTTGATGGAGCCCTCCATGATCGTGAAGCTGATCTTCCAGTCTTTGTAGCGGATCGCGTTCATGTGTCCGCCGGCGTCGAAGTAGAAGATCTCCTTGCGGGCGCCTTCGTCCTTGCCGCTCAGCAATCCGGTCTGGTTGTAACCGTCGAGATGGACCTTGAAGGTCTTGTCACCCGCCTCATAGCCCTTCAACAGCTGCTGTTTCACGTCGGGAACGCCGGCGGCAGCCAGCAGGGTGGGAAGCCAGTCCTCGTGGCTGAAGATGTCGTTGATCACGCGGCCCGGTTCCACCACCCCCGGCCAGCGAACGAGCGTGGGCACGCGCATACCGCCCTCCCAGGTCGTGCCTTTCTCTCCCTTGAAGGGGATCGAACCACCGTCCGGGAAGGTGAACACCTCCGCACCGTTGTCGCTGGAGTAGACCACGATGGTGTTGTCCGCGATCCCGAGCTGGTCGAGCTTGTCGAGCAGGGTACCTACCTGCTTGTCGTGCTCCAGCATCGCGTCGGCGTAGAGGCCGTAGCCTGACTTGCCCACGCTATCCTCTTTGAGATGGGTCCAGACATGAGTTCGGGTGGAGTTAAACCATACGAAAAAGGGTTTGCCGTCCCGATGGGACCTGTCGATGAAATCCAGCGCGGATTTCATGAACTCGTCGTCCACGGTCGTCATGCGTTCCCGGGATAGCGGTCCGGTGTCCTCGCATTGCTGTGCTCCGACCTTGCCGAAACGCGGATCTTCACTGTCGTCAACCTTGGTGGAAGATACGCATTTGAGTACGCCGCGCGGGCCGAATTTCTTGTGAAACTCCGGGTTGGTCGGATAGAAATAGGTTTCAGGTTCCTCCTCGGCGTTGAGGTGGTAGAGGTTTCCGTAGAACTCGTCGAAGCCGTGTACCGTGGGCAGGAACTCGTTGCGGTCGCCCAGGTGGTTCTTGCCGAACTGTCCGGTGTTGTAGCCGAGAGGTTTCAGCAGGTCGGCGATGGTGGGGTCCTTAGCCTGGATCCCCTGCGTGTCACCCGGCATCCCGATGGTCAGCATGCCGGTGCGGTAGGGGTGCTGACCCGTGATGAACGCGGCTCGCCCTGCCGTACAACTTTGCTGGGCGTAGTAGTCCGTGAACATCGCGCCCTCCCCCGCGATGCGGTCGAGATTAGGTGTCTTTCCGCCGAGCAATCCCCGGTGGTAGGCGCCGATGTTGTACATCCCGATATCATCACCGAAGATGACAAGGATATTGGGTTTACCGGTTGCTGCAGAGACTCCCTGGCTGATCAGGAGCAGAAACAGGACAAGGTAGAAATCGTGATGCAACGAATGTACGGGTAATTTCGGCATGGCGTAACTCCAGCGGTGAATTTGTCGGATGACTACCCGGCGGGTGTTCGTTGTTGACTGCGCGGCATTATGCTTTAGCGTGTGACTCCGGGTCTATTCCAGAGTTGTCGAGATCGGTTCCTGCGCTCGAACCCGTCGCAGATTCGGCTCTTGTTGTCCATATGCAACAGGCCTCGAGAACCCGCCGGTAACGCGTCGGTCCAATGGGTAGAAATTCCAGAATCGCGATTTTCACAATGGACTCATCGATGAAGTACTGCAGTAATTGCGCATCGGAAGTCGAATTCATCGTTCCAGAGGGTGACAACCGACCCCGTCACGTCTGTAGCGCATGCGGGGCCATCCACTATCAGAATCCCCGGATCGTGGCCGGTTGTCTCCCCGAGTGGGAAGATAAGATTCTTCTGTGCCGGCGCGCCATCGAGCCGCGCTACGGTCTGTGGACCTTGCCCGCGGGATTCATGGAGAACGGCGAGACAACCCTGCAGGCCGCCTGTCGCGAGACCGTAGAAGAGGCGAATGCGCACGTGACGCTCAAAGGGCTGTACACGATTTTCAATCTACCGCACATCAACCAGGTGTATCTGATCTTCCGGGGCGCGCTGCAGGATCTGGAGTTCGGTCCGGGTGCAGAGAGTCTGGACGTGAGACTGTTCGAGGAGGAGGTCATCCCCTGGGACAAGATCGCCTTCCCGGTAATCCGGGAAACCCTGGCACTGTACTACCGCGACAGGCGAACGGGCGATTTCTCCCTGCGATCTGGAGATATCGTGCGCACCAACGGAGACATCCGGCGTTACCGGATCACGATTCACGGGGATTGATCCGGGGCGCGCACCGACCACAGGAGGTGTGAGGATCATATCTTCGGCCCCTGAAGCTCCGCTCCCCGGAAACAACGACCGAGTGCGGCGCGTTTGCAAGGATCCGAGGGTTTTTACGGTCTTATGGTCTGACAGTCGATCTTGTAATGCCCCGAAACGCGGGGGCCAGGAGTGAAATGCAATGAAGCCAAGCATCCTTTCGGCAATACTGATCGCCGTTTTGGGGGCGGTTGGAGCGATCGTCGTAATCGCCGGCTCGCAGGGGAAGCCGGTTGACAAGGGCGATCTCAGCGAGAGACTCACGCCGCTGCAGTACAAGGTGACGCAGGATGACGGCACCGAGCGGCCCTTCGACAACGAATACTGGGACAATAAGGAACCCGGGATCTACGTGGACATCGTTTCCGGCGAACCCCTGTTCAGTTCGCTCGACAAATTCAAGTCCGGCACAGGCTGGCCAAGTTTTACCCGACCGCTCGAGAGCGGGAACATCGTGATCAGGAAGGACCGGAGTTTTTTCATGGTGCGCGAGGAGGTTCGCAGCGCTCAGGCCGACTCTCACCTCGGTCACGTCTTCGACGACGGCCCGCAGCCCACCGGATTACGTTACTGCATCAACTCCGCGTCGCTGCGGTTCATTCCGGTGGCGGACCTGGAGAAAGAGGGTTACGGAGAGTTCCGGGCGCTGTTCGAGCAATGAACCACCATTCGGTGAGACGAGGATTCCAGATGAGAAAGATTCAAGCCATGTGGCACCTGGCCGGCATCACGCTCGCGGGTACAATCGCGCTGATCTCGTCGGCCCAGGCCGACGAGGCCAGATTCCAGGTCGCCACGTTCGCAGGAGGATGCTTCTGGTGCATGGAGGGACCCTTCGACCGGGTCGACGGCGTGGTCGAGACGGTATCCGGTTACACCGGCGGACATGTGCAGGACCCGACGTACGAGCAGGTCTCGGCGGGGGGGACCGGTCACGCCGAGGCCGTACAGGTAACCTATGACCCGGACAAGGTCAGTTACCGGGAGCTCCTCGAGGTCTTCTGGCATAACATCGATCCGACGGTGAAGAATCGCCAGTTCTGTGATAGCGGCAATCAATACCGTTCGGCGATCTTCTATCACGACGCGCAGCAGAAGGCGTTGGCCGAGCGCAGCGTCCAGGAAGTGGCCGAGCCTGCGCTCGGCGGGCGCGAGATCCACACGGAGATCGTGGAGGCCTCGACTTTCTATCCCGCCGAGGACTACCATCAGGACTACTACAAAAAGAACCCAATCCGTTACAAGTACTACCGCTATCGTTGCGGGCGTGACCAGCGTCTCGAGGAACTCTGGGGTGAGGCTGGCGCGGAAGGGCATTCCTGGAAGAGCGGGTCGTGAAGGTTCGTGGTCGTGGTTCGGAGCGGTCATGGTGCACTTGTCTCGGAAGATCCTGCGCATTCGAACTCACGTTGCCGAAACGGAGGCAAAAATAAGTTCTTGCAGAACAGGCCGCTGCCGCTGTTCAGGGCCTGGTTTCCAGGGCGGTGGATAAGCACTTTGTGACAGTGTTCCGCGGTCGGGTCTCGACGTTCGAGCGCGATCCCGATTCCACTTGAGGATCCCGGCCGGTCGGGCGACGAATTGCATATGGTGAGGCCGATTGCTGGGGTACGCGCCGTGCCGCGGTGTTGAGCGCGACACTTGCCGAACCGCAGAGATGAGTCGGTTCATCTGGCGTGTCGTAATCTCCCGAGGCCTTTTCGTATCAGGAGCCGCAGACGCCCTCGTATCGAATACCCCGGGACAGCTTCAATTCCTGCGTAGTTCTCCTAAGCCGGTTTCTGGTGAGGAGGACGGTTCGGTCGTAAAAAGGTATGCTCGATGCCGACCAGGAGGGAAGGGCATTTTTTCTATTGAGACTACGTGTGCTACTGTTACTGGCTCCGTACAGTTTCTGCCGCGAACACCGTTTGTGCGCCTGTGCCCATCGAACCGGGATGCGCCGGATGGCTGTGTCGAGGAGATGAAGTGGATGGTGGGACGGATTCGCAACCGCTGACTGAAGGCGCGCATCATGATTCAGGGCAATTCGGGATTCTAGCGACAATCGATCATCCAATTGATGTAGCGACTGGAATGGGTGATTTGCTGGGCTTCCGAGGCGACAGGCGGCTGGTGAGAGCCATCGGCGGGTACCTGGGGGGGAGGTATATGACGCCCATGACCACACCATCTACGGGAATGTCGATAATGGATCGAATGATCCCACTCATTTGACAATCAAGAATATCGAAAGTAGATTTCCCGCGCAGTTTCGTATCCATCAATGATGGAATATTGCTGCAAGTCGTTGTAATCATCATTTGCGTTTTTGTACATGATGGTCGCTGGTCGCTAATCTACAAACATCCTTGGCATTCAGTGTCGATAAATTAAGACCATGCATAGAATTGTGTGGCGGCAATGATTCCTTATCCGATTCTCGTACCTTGAGGCTAGTGGGGACAAGATAAATGCCTGAATCCAATAGTGCTAGCCATTATAGTGGGTGCTTTAAATCATGGAAGATTTATTTTGACGCGCAAGACATGCGCGCCGATTCGGGATCGCGGAGTTAGGCGCTGAAATCTGCGCCTCCCACACCAGCGTGGCCCCGGTGCTTGTCCGGTGGCGCAATCTAGCGCGATTGCCGTCTGTCCGGGCCAGAAACCATGCCAAGACGGCCGTAGGGAACGCAAAGACGCAAACAAGGTTTATCCGATAAGTATGGAGAAGCAATGAAGGCAGTGATACTTGCCGGTGGGTTGGGCACTCGGCTGTCGGAAGAAACTTCGATTCGGCCTAAACCAATGGTCGAAGTGGGCGGGATGCCGATTCTCTGGCATATTATGAAAATTTACTATTGCCATGGTATTAGTGAATTCGTTATTTGTTGTGGATTCATGGGATATGTTATCAAAGAGTATTTCGCCAATTATTGGCTTCACAGGTCGGACGTGACTTTCACGTTTGACGGGGAGGGTAAGGATACACAAATCCACAAGAGTGGGGTTGAAAAGTGGCAGGTCACTTTGGTGGACACGGGGGTGGCAACCATGACTGGCGGCCGTTTAAAAAGGGTGAGGGGTTACATTGGCGACGAGACATTCTGTTTGACCTATGGAGATGGTGTCGGAAACATCAATATTAGTGAGGCCGTAAGCTTTCATAGGCAGCAGGGTAGACTAGCGACCCTTACCGCAGTTCAACCCACCGGTCGGTTTGGAGCTTTTACTCTCGCAGAAGGGCAGAACGTGATAAAGCATTTTCGTGAGAAGCCGAAGGAAGAAAATGCTTGGATCAATGGAGGTTTTTTCGTCCTGGAGCCGAAGGTAACGGATTACATCGAAGGTGATTCCACGGTCTGGGAGAGGGAACCACTGGACGCGTTGGTATCGGACAATCAGCTCAGCGCATATCGACATCATGGATTCTGGCACCCCATGGACACGCTGAGAGACAAGAACCACCTGGAAAGCATTTGGGATAGTGGTGAAGCTCCCTGGAAGATATGGTGACCAAGGCAAAACGAGCCGATTTCCTCGTCATCGGCGCAGGCATCATCGGAATCAACATAGCGCGTGAGATAAAACGTCGGAATCCGGGTTCCAGTGTTGTCCTCCTGGAAAAGGAAACCGTCTGCGGCGAACATGCCAGCGGTCGGAATAGCGGCGTGCTGCATGCTGGCTTTTACTACACGGCCGATAGTCTGAAGGCCAGATTTACTCGGGACGGAAATCAGGCCCTCACCGAGTATTGTGACGATAAAGGGATATTTCTCAACAAATGCGGCAAGCTTGTCGTCGCGTCTAATGAGTCGGAAGACAGGTTGCTGGATGAACTATTGAGGCGTGGAGCGACCAATGGTGTGGCGCTCGAGGAACTGAGCGCGGAGGAGGCACGGCGGATAGAACCGCGAATCAAGACCTACCGCAGAGCTATTTATTCGCCGACAACATCATCCGCCGATCCACTCACGGTGATCCAGCACATGGAGCAGGATGCCAGACGGGAAGGGATCGACTTCCGATACGGCGCTGGATATGTCAGGCGAGACGGAATGAAGATACTTACCAAATCTGGCGATTACGTGGTGGGTCATCTAGTGAATGCCGCTGGATTGTACGCCGACAAGGTGGCGCGCGATTTTGGTTTCTCCGAGGACTATGCGATCTTGCCGTTCAAAGGAATCTACCTGAAATCTAATGAACAGAAAGGGGCATACAAGACGCATATTTACCCAGTTCCGGATCTCGAATATCCGTTCCTCGGCGTCCATTTCACTATTACCGTTGATGGAATAACCAAAATCGGGCCTACTGCTATCCCTGCTTTCTGGCGCGAGAATTACAATGGGTTCAACGGGTTCAGTTTAGGTGAGGTTGTCGATATTGGTTTGCGTTCTGCATCGCTGTTTACCTCGTCCGAATTCAAATTTTCCAGGTTGGCGATGACGGAGATCCGGAAGTATTCACGCAACCATCTGATTTCACTGGCAACGAAATTGGCAACGGGAGTTACCGAGTCGCATTTCAGGGATTGGGGTAAGCCTGGCATTCGCGCACAATTGGTCAACACGAAGAAACGCAAACTGGAAATGGACTTCGTGTTGGAGGGAAATAGTGAGTCAACCCATGTGTTGAATGCTGTGTCGCCGGGATGGACGTGTTCAATCCCATTCTCCGCTTACGTTGTCGACTATATCGACCGTAATCTATCCACCTTGACCTGAGAGTATTGAGATCTCCTTGAATTGCCCCATACCAGCGGTTCAAGGGAAAATGAAACACGGCACGGGCACGCTCTGCTTGAGTGTGACTATGAATATTTCAATTATTTCTAGGGAACTACTCGAGTAAAAATGCAGAACATCTTAATTACTGGAAACATGGGGTACATCGGTCCAACGCTGGTACGTACGCTAAAGGCGGGTTATCCGGGGGTGAAGATAGTGGGGGTAGACACGGGTTTTTTTGGTCACTGTCTTACGGGGGCCGAAGTGCTTCCGGAAACCCGAATCGATGTTCAGTACATCAGGGACGTTCGAGATATTGAACTGCAGTTCCTGCGAGGGGTGGACAGCGTTGTCCATCTGGCCGCTATCTCCAACGATCCTATGGGTAATGCGTTCGAGAACGTAACCGCCGAAGTCAATTACCGTTCCAGCCTACGGATTGCCGAGATGGCGAAAGAGGCGGGCGTGAAGTCCTACGTGTTCGCTTCCAGCTGCAGTGTATACGGTTACGCCGAGGGTGAGGCGCGAGATGAAAATTCTGAGTTAAACCCACTAACCGCCTATGCGAGATCAAAGATAAACACGGAAAAATCCATTCAAGGTCTGGCTGAAGACAGTTTCGTTGTCACCAGTCTGCGGTTTCCTACGGCTTGTGGTATGAGCGAACGCCTGCGTCTGGACCTGGTTCTAAATGATTTTGTAGCGGCCGCGGTCGCTTCGAGGAAGATCAAGATACTCAGTGACGGCACCCCGTGGCGCCCGCTAATCGACATCAAGGACATGAGCCGCGCGATGAATTGGGCCGTGAGCCGTGAAGCATCGAACGGCGGCGCTTTCCTGGCAGTCAACGTTGGAAGGACGGAGTGGAACTACCAGGTTCGAGATCTTGCGGAGGCCGTAAAGGAGCAGATGCCGGATGTGGAGCTGGAGATCAACACGGAAGCCCAACCGGACAAGCGCTCCTATCGAGTTGATTTCAGTCTGTACAAGTCGCTTGCCCCGGGTCACCTCCCTCAGGTACCGCTAGATCAATCGATTCGGGAATTGAGAGAGGGACTGGAGCGTATGGGGTTTGACAACCAGGACTTCCGGAACTCCCAATACATGCGGTTAAAGGTTCTGAACGGTCTGCAAGAAAGAAAACTTCTTGGCAAAGAATTGCGCTGGATCGCCTAAGGCGCCGGGTCCAAACACATAGAACAAAGCGACAAGCCATGAAGTTTGACGAGACCAAATTCAAGGGTGCCTTTATCATCGATATCCAGGAACTGGGGGATGAAAGAGGTTTTTTCGCCAGAGCCTGGTGCAAGCGGGAAATGCAGGAACATGGTTTGTCGGCGGATCTCGCGCAGGCC
Organism: Gammaproteobacteria bacterium; assembly: GCA_022340215.1. Classification (NCBI taxonomy): domain Bacteria; kingdom Pseudomonadati; phylum Pseudomonadota; class Gammaproteobacteria; species Gammaproteobacteria bacterium. The sequence goes on along the minus strand of JAJDOJ010000164.1, from coordinate 3,866 downwards.
AACGTTTCCCTGAGCACAAAAAAGGGCACAATGCGGGGCATGCATTACCAGATCAGTCCCCACGAGGAGTCGAAACTGGTACGTTGCACGCGCGGGTCCCTTTATGACGTCATCGTCGATCTTCGTGAAGACTCCCCGACATTTAAGGATTGGATAGGTGTAGAACTTACCGCGGATAACCATCGGATGTTGTTCGTGCCTGAAGGCTTTGCTCACGGATTCGTGACCTTGGAGGACGACACCGAAGCCTATTATATGGTGACGGAGTTCTATACGCCTGGTGCCGAACAGGGTTTGCGCTACAACGACCCGGCCCTGGGAATCGAGTGGCCGGTCACGGTCTCCGTTATCTCCGATAAAGATGCATCTTGGCCGGACTTTGAGGGTTAATCACCTCGCCCGGACCGGTCTTACGCAAGGGGATATTCCATCCAGACAGATTTTGGAGTCGCGTGCATGATTATTGTGGACACAGCGCTGAAGCAGAGAGAGGCGGAGAATAGACCCATCAGGGTTGGGATGGTAGGTGCAGGTTTCATGGGGAGGGGAATCGCGTTACAGATTCTGAAATATACTCCTGGGATGGATTTGGTCGCGATTTCCAATCGGTCTGTCGAGGGTGCGATCAGGGCCTATCGGGAGGCGGATGTAGACGACACGCTGTGCGTGGATTCAGTCTCATCGCTGGACGAGGCCATAGAGAAAGGGACCTATGCCGTAACCGACGATTCTATGCTTCTTTGCCGGTCGGATCATATCGAGGTGCTAATTGAGGTGACAGGGGCGGTTGAGTTCGGTGCCCGTGTGGTGATGGAGGCCATCGAGAACGGCAAGCATGTCGTCATCATGAACGCGGAACTGGACGGTACGATCGGGCCATTGCTGAAGACCTATGCGGACAAGGCTGGCGTTGTTTACACGAATGCCGATGGTGACCAGCCCGGTGTCATTCTGAACCTCTATCGATTCGTTCAGGGCATCGGTGTCAAACCGGTGCTATGCGGCAACATCAAGGGCCTCCAGGACCCGTACCGTAATCCGACGACCCAGGAGGGATTTGCCAGGCAATGGGGTCAAAAGGCCCATATGGTGACCTCGTTCGCGGACGGGACCAAGATCTCTTTCGAGCAGGCCATCGTGGCGAATGCGACCGGTATGCGCGTGGCCAAACGCGGCATGCACGGGCCGACCGTCGAGCCGGGCACCCCGATCAAGGAGGCCGTGAACTGGTATCCACTCGAAGACCTCATCGAAGGCACGGGGATCGTCGATTACGTGGTTAGGGCGGAACCGGGCCCGGGGGTGTTTGTCCTCGGAACGCACGATCACCCGCAACAGCAGCACTATCTGAATCTGTACAAACTGGGAGAAGGCCCGCTGTATTGCTTCTATACACCCTATCACCTATGCCACTTCGAGGTCCCGACGACCGTAGCCCGCGCTGCATTGTTTAATGACGGCGCTATCATGCCTGCTGGAGGTCCCTGCGTCGACGTGGTCACGACCGCCAAGATCGATCTCAAGGCAGGGCAGGTACTGGACGGCATGGGATACTACATGACCTACGGAGAGGCGGAGAATGCGGATGTCTGTTCCGCGGAGAGACTCCTGCCAATAGGGCTAGCAGAGGGATGTAGGTTGAAACGGAATATTCCTAAAGACACCACAGTGACGTACGACGACGTGGAAGTCCCGCAAGGGCGTCTCGTGGACCAACTCCGGGCAGAACAGAACCAGTTGTTTTTCGGCAACTCGTAGCCAGGTTCGGGTGTACGGTGGGGCGTACCGGGATTTGACGGATGCCCCTTGCAGGCGTGAATCTCTTGTCACGCTCGTTCGGCTTCAGAAAATTGAGTTCGCACAGTTCGTTTCGAGCCAGTTTCCGTGGTTTTTCATCTTCTGGGGTGGATGGTCAATATCCATGAAGGTTAGTGGGTATTCTTGTCTTGTAGCGCGCTCAGGTTGCGATCTAGCGCTGTCCGGTGCGGGGTTTCGCATTCAGGGATTTGGCGCTCATTCGAACCGGGATGCGCCTGCCGTCCGGCCACTGGATGACCACATCTGCCGTGTAACGGTCGCCTTCGTCCTCGATCCCTCGCAGTTCGAAGGTCGCGCCACGGTAGTAGTCTCTGAGGTACTGTGGGTACGCCGAGTTTCGCTCCAGCAGAACGTGGTACTGTCCGAACAAGTCAGCATCCAGAAGTCGCTTGATCGCCGAGACGTCACCCGCTTGTAAAGCCTCGAACAGCGGTACGAACACCTCCGACTCCGCCCTTTCCCAGGTTTGCGGGTCTTCGTCGCGCAGGTCACCGGCGGTGGCTGGCGAAACCAGTGTGGCCAGGAGCGTTGCCACTGCGATAATCCGTGTGAGCGATTTCATGCCGTTATTGTGTCAATGCATTGAACCAGAGATCGGCCATCGAGTCGTACCCCGCGCCATTGGGGTGGATATTGTCCGAGTACTCTGTCGGGTGATTCACCTCGAAATGGCTGTAGAAGTTCGGTGGTGTCACATTGATTCCGTTCGCGTTGTCGGCTACCAGTTCGTCCACCACATCATTGTATTCCTGGATCAGGACGCTGCGGGCTCCGAGGTTGGGGTCAGGATACGGCGTCGTGTTCGTGCTGTCACCGAGAGCGATGTTGACCGTGGCCAGCATTGCCTCACGGCCGTCGGCGTTCACGAGGTCAACAATCTGCTGCATGTTGTCCTTGTAGGTGCCGGGATATCCGCCATCACCGGGTGACAACCCCAGACCGCTGGGAACGGGTAGCCAGGGGCGGGCGTCATTCATGCCGTACATGATCAGGACGCGGTCCGCATCCGGGTGTGCGCTCAGCACACCCGGCAGTTCCTGAAGCCCGCCTGCGGAGGTTTCACCACCTACACCATTATTGATGATACGGTGGGGATATCCCTTGGTCGGGGGGCTGCTCAGCAGGTCGTTAAGGATCGGAGCGAAGCCGCCGCCGGTGACCCTGCCGTCCTGCGAGGTGTCGTCGCTCGGGTCGTCATCCCCGACGCCGAGGGTAACGCTGTCGCCGATGGCGAGATAGCCGTCGCCGATCCCGATCTGGCTGACCTGGTCGTGCGTCTGGCTGCCGGCGACAGGGTTGCCGGATTCGTCCACGACGTCCGCGTCGATCACGTGCTCCGCTAGGGCGAGCCCGAACAGCGTGACCGACCATGGTGAGGTATAGGCAAAGGCCTCCGATCCCCCGGCGCTGGGTCCGCCGTCAGCCCTCACCCGGATTCCCCAGCCCGAATGTGAAGCGCCTTCGAGACAGGTCCGGGTCGTGACGAACAGGTCCGTCTTGCTCTGGAAATCTCCCGCAACGGGAGACGTTATCTCCACCGTCGGCGCCGATCCGCAGGCGCTGCCACGAGGACTCTCGGCCAGGCCCGGACCGGGGATGAAGGACGGGTCGGTGGTCAGCAGGATGCGATCGACGGAGATGCCGGACTCACGCATCCACAGGTTCAGGGTGTGGACGCCTGGCGAGGCGATCTGGATGCTGGCTCCACCCCTGTCCTCCCAGACCCAGTTATCCTCCGGATCGAAGGGCCCGATACCGGCTGCGGAAGCGATCTCGTCACTGTCGAGACCCACGTGGACCGAATCCGAGCTGCTCGTGGGCCCGTATCCCAGCACCCAGATATAGTGTGTGCCGGTTTCGGTGAAGTTTATCTGATAGTCCAGTCGCGGGCTGTTGGCGTTGTAGTTGGCGGTGACCTTGGCCGAATCCTCCGGCGCGGCAAGCATGGAACCCTCGCCCTCGAAACCGCCCGGGGAGGTCTTCAGCAGCCACTCGTGACCGGCCCGAGGCGTACTGGCGTCGAAGTGCTCGGCCTCGATCACCACCAG
>JAJDOJ010000163.1 GCA_022340215.1 Gammaproteobacteria bacterium | reverse complement strand
CTGCTGAAAGCAACTCATGGTGCATGAACAGGCCCACGGGCCCGGTGTAGAGGGTGACGAGGATCCAAGCGGTGCGCTGTACCCAGCTCGTGACCCCGTTGGTGACCGAATCCCAGACGACGAGGAACACGCTGCCCCCGGTCAGGAGAAACCATACCAGCATCGCTCCCTGTAACATAATGGGACATCCCGAGGATAAACCGAACGGACGCCAGGGGTGGTTACGAAATCGGTAGCGTACGACATCTCGCGCTGCAGGGACACGCGAACACCCGAGTCCCCTCGGACTCCGTCCGCGGCCTGCGAGAACTCTCCCTAAGGCGATTTCTGTCAAATGACATACCATCCTGCTTGTCTTTTCGTCCGTCCTCTGTGTTGCGACAACCGTTCCATCGTTCGTATATGGTCTCCTCCCCTTCTGGTTTGACGATCGGTTTACACTTCCATCATGGCGCATCGCGACGCCGAGTTAGAAGGGGGAGGAGACCATCTCATCGACTATGCGCCTGTTGTCGCGCCTTTTTGACGAACGAAAATCCGGCGCAACCTGGTATGCCATTTTCCGGCAATCGCCTAAGTTCTCGTGAAACCAGATACGCTTCGAGGCGTCCTCCTCCAGTCGGCTGTAGGTAATCTTGGCGTCGAGTCCGTGCGGAGACACCTGGATCGTGCCCGACGCCTGATGGAGCGACTCGATGGTCTCGTGCATCGGCTGGATCACCCGTTTTTCCTTGAAGGCCTCGTTGGGCAGGACGACCATGTTCCCCAGGGTCTTGTCACGGCTTCGTGCACGCATGCGTTCTGGCAGACCGGCTTCGTCCGAAATAGAGTGTTCAGGATATCTTAACCACGATGTCGTGCAGATTTTCGCCGGCACGCGCCAAGCGGTCGGCCCCGTTGGACAAGTGCCGATAGATCTCACGGTGCTTGAAGATGGCGATGACCGAAAGCATGGCCTTAGCCTCCGCACCGGGTTCCCGACTCTCTAGTTTCTGAACCAATTCGTGCACGTCGAACCGATCGGCCAGGGCGCGACGGTAGACCTTCTCGATCGAACGCTCGGCCTTGCGTGCGGCCTGGGCGTCTACCTCCGCGTCGGACGGATTGCTGGACAGCTTGTGGTACCCCTTACGCAGGGACTCGGCGCCCTCCTTGAGCAACACGGCCATCTCCTGCATGTAGCGGTCGGGCTGGAGGTCCAGCACCTCCATCTCGCGCACCGTGGTCTTGGCGTAGTTCATGATGTGATCGATGCTGACAATGGCCCGGTAAATGTCTTCACGATCCATAGGGGTCGCAAACGCCCGGTCCAGAATATCGCTGTTGCGGGCCTTGAGCTCGTCCCCTTGTTTTTCCAGGGCCCGGACCCGGTCGGACTCCGCGGTGTCTCCCGTTTCCATGTACTTAACGAAGGCCTCCATCGTTTCGACGGTCAGATCGCACTGCTCACAGATCAGGGCGTAGAAATCCGGCATCCTGGGAAAGACCCGGTCGATCAGGCGGATTGCTCCCATATTACTGCTGCTCATGGCACGTATCTCCTTTGCTTGCGATGGTTCGCGATAAACGGAACGCGTCCGGCTTTGTGCGACCGGAACTTCAGCTCACGCGACCCCGGTCAGAAAATGGACCAGTAAATAGGTCACGATGGACATCAGGGCCGCCGAGGGGATGGTAATGATCCAGGTGGTCACGATGTCTTTGGCCTTTGCCCAGCGCACCGCCTTGGGACGTTCCGAGGCCCCAATCCCCATGATCGCGGAACTCACCACATGGGTTGTGGACACCGGTGCGCCCAGGATCGCGGCCCCGAAGATCACAGTCCCCGAGGTGAGTTGGGTGTCAACGGCGTGCAGGGGCCGGACCTTGTAGATGCCAAAGCCCACCGTGCGCACGATGCGCCAGCCACCGGACAAGATGCCAAGAGTGATGGCGGCGGCGCAGGTGAGCATCACCCAGAACGGCACGTGGAACTCGGAAATGAATCCCCCCAGCAGCAACACCATGGTGATCACCCCCATACTCTTCTGAGCGTCGTTGGCCCCGTGGGAGAAGGCCAGACCCGCGGTGGTGACAAACTGAACCCGTCGCAGGTGGCGATTGACTGAGGGATGGGCCCCGCGTAACAGAAACCCAAGCCAGCGATGGATCACGTACCCCATCCAGAAGCCGATGATCGGCGAGATAATGAGCGCGAGGACCACCTTCGTCACCCCGGTAAGATGGCCGTGGCGGAGCTCGCTCAGGCCCCACACGACATGATCCGCCCCGGCGGCCACCAGCACCGCGCCGGCAAGACCACCCACCAGGGCGTGGGATGAGGAGGAGGGGATGCCGAACCACCATGTGACGAGGTTCCAGGCGATCGCCCCCAGAATGCCGCACAGAATGATGACCATGGAAGGCAATTCCGGCAGATCGCTGATATTGACAAACTTGCCGATGGTATTGGCCACCGCTGTACCCCCCAACAGTGGGCCAAGGAACTCGAAGACAGCCACCAGGACCACCGCCTGAATAGGGGTCATGGCGCGCGACGCGACCACCGTGGCGACGATATTGGCGGCGTCGTGGAAGCCGTTGGTGTAGTCGAAGAACACGATGACGGCGACGGTGACGACAGCGAGAAGCATCAAATGGTCCATGGCCCTGCCCTTTATCGACTGCCTGTCATAGCAATGTAACATTTCTGTAACACACAAGAGATCCCTTTGTAAATCCAGATGTTCGTTCCGATACCGAAAAATATCTGCCGAGCGCACGATGCGCTGCTGGCAGGCGCGCGCGACAGTCCCGGGAGTCCGTCTCGATGGCGCTTTCCCGACTGGCTTGTCCCGAGAATGCGTCCTGTCCAGGTTTCTCTGGGAACAGGGCGTTGTACGCAGTTCTTGCGGCTCCCATGAATGCGTTGCTGACGCAGGTGTAGGCGGCGGGTGGGGGGAAAGGGGGATTTTCGGCTATTGAAAAAAGAGACGGGCTTCACCAAGTCGAATGGGCAGCACGTATCGGCTGGCGGCGAACGGATAGAGATCCAGACGCCCAAGCAGGCAGCAATTCGCTGTCTTGCAGCGCCCCTTGCTCAGAAACTTCGGCCAGGGAGTGCGGGGTATAGCGGGTAACCTCATCCGTGATCGTTGGAGGAGCGTGCCCGGGATGATGATCTCCGCATCCAGCGCCGCGAATGTCTCCCAGGTCTCCAGCCAAGCCCCAGTCAGGCTCCAGTGTCGGTGTACTCGAATACCGACAGCATTCACTGGTGGAACGTCATATCCATGGAGATCACCAGTCGGCTTGGGTAACCCCACGACAATGCTGCCCGGACTGCCCCTCTTGCAGCGGACAGACAGCGAGGTATATTGGTCTCCACGACCTTCACGTCCGTTGGGGATTCTACAGGCGGGGGGCATCCGGCTGCTTTGTCGCTGGGAGATGCCGGTGAATGGTCCGGACCATTTCCCGAACGCCCACCGGTTTCTCCAGGTAGTCGTTGACGCCGGCCTCGAAACACCGTTCCCGGTCTCCCGGCATCGTCAACGCGGTCAGTGCGATGACCGCCGTCCCGTTCAATTCAGGATCGGCCCGCAACCGCCGCGTCGCTTCCAGCCCATCCAGGTTCGGCATCTGCAGGTCCATCAGGATGATATCGGGCCTGACCCTGCGCGCCATCGCCAGCGCCTCGACGCCATCACGCGCCTGAGAGACCTGGAATTCCATCGACTCGAGGGCTTCGGTCAGCATGTCCGAGTTCGTTTCATGGTCCTCCGCCAGGAGCACGCGGATGCCGGTGCCGGGTAACGGACCCCTCTCGCCGGTATCGTCCGACACCCCGGCCGCCCCGAGCTGACCGTAAGAGCGCGGCATCGCCGCTGACCAGGGCAGTGTCACGGTGAACCGGCTGCCCTGGCCGGGTGTACTCTCCACTGAAATGCCGCCACCATGCAGTTCCGCCATACGATACGCGAGCACCAGCCCGAGACCGGTGCCTGAATAGTTCCGGTTCATCGGATTGTCGAGTTGAACAAACGGCTTGAACAATCGGCTCATGTCCTCCTCTGTAATTCCTATTCCCTTGTCCCACACGACGAACTCGGCCACCTGCGATGCAGCGTTCCCCCTGACTTCCATCCCGATCCTGCCGAACTCGGGCGTAAACTTGACGGCATTGCTCAGCAGATTGACCAGAAGCTGCTTAAGCCTTCGCGCATCACCGGCAATCGTCCGAACCGCCGGATCGAGATCGAAGGACAGCTTCAGGTGCTTCGCCGCGGCGGGCTGGCGCACCAGTCGGAGACTGGCCTCACAGAGTTCCGGCACGGAAACCTCGCCGGAGGTCATCTCGATCTTTCCGGCCTCGACCTTCGCAACATCCAGGATGTCGTTGATCAGGGAAAGCAGGTGCTGCGAGCTCTCCTCGATGCTCGAGACGGCCTGTTCCTGGCTTTCCGACAGGGGGCCGTAGAGTCCGTCCGACAACATCTCGGAGGTACCCATGATGGTGGTAAGCGGGGTGCGGAACTCGTGGCTCATCGCTGCCAGAAATTCGTCCTTGGTGCGAACGCTGCGGGCCAGATCGACGTTCGTCATGTTCAGCTCAGCGGTTCTCTCCTCGACTCGCTCCGCCAGCAATTCACGCTCGACCTGCAGGGCCCGGTGCGCCCTGTTGAGTTCCGCCTCGGCCTGTTTGCGCTTGGTGATATCCGAGAACAGCACGACGGCACCGGCCAGTCTTCCCCCCTGATGTATCGGGTAGGATCTATATTCAACCGGGATGCGGGAACCATCGGCGCACCAAAAAACTTCGTCGTCCAGCCGGCACGATCCGCCTGTCAGGCAGGATTGCGTCGCGGGGCACTCGTCGATTGGATAGTGGGATCCATCCGCCCTGGTATGGTGAATGAGCGTGTGCATCTCCCTGCCGAGCAGTTCGTCGGCATTTTGATACTTCAGTATGGCGACACCCGCAGGATTGATGAACATGCAACGGCCCCTGGTATCGATGCCGTAGATCCCCTCGCCCGAGGAATCCAGGAGCAGTCGGGTACGCGCCTCGCTTCGCCGGAGATCGTTCTGATACGCGTCAAGGTTTTCCTGCATAGTCCTCAGCGCCAGGAGCAACTGCGCGGTTTCACTCCGGCCCTTGACGTCGATCCTGCCATCGAGGTCCCCCTGCGAAATTCGCCTGGCGATCCCGGTCGCCGTAGAGATGGGTTTCCCGATGGCATAGTCGGCGGACCACATGATCAGGACGACGGCCAGAGTCAGCACCCCGAAGGCGACCAGCAGTGTCCGCTTGCCTGCCTGTGCGGCCTCGCTCCAGATCGCGGCCAGCCGGGTTTCCTTCTCCTCCAGTGTCTGATTGACGGCTTCGTCAAGCAGATCGGTCGGCTCCCGGTCTATCCCTCGGACTCGTTCGTCGACGGGAATATGTGGCGCCTCGTTGGCGCGATCGTAGAAGGCAAGCGCGTCACGATACTCGACACCAAGTTTCTTGTGCGCCCGATAGAACGCGTTCGCGGTATTCCTGATGTCCGAGTCTTCCGCCAGTAATTCGAGCAGTGTTTCGATCTCTTGGCGCGTGACGCGTTCCTCGTCGTTGAACTGATTCAGGTATTTATCGTAGAGATCCGGTTCATGACCACGAAGCAGCACATTCTTCCATTCCTGCACCTGCTTCTTGAAATGGACCTGGGCGGAAAGACTCGTGGTCACGATCCGGTTCGCCCAACCGATAACCTGCTCCGCACTCCCGGTAGCCTGCTTGTAGGCCTGGAACGCATACAGACCGACGGCCAGATTGAGCGCCAGCACGATACCGAGATAGAAGAGAAGCTTGGAGCGAATACTCATTTCGGCAGCGAATCCGAAAACCTTCAGTCTGAGGATCCGGACGAATCACCCGATCGCAGAGCAAGCCCGCGGACTCGCCCGTCTTCGCCCCGAATGTTACCACCCCCATCAGGCGCTGTATGATGCTCCGAAATCAGAATAGCGACTCATTTCCGGGAGACCGCGATGGACTATGTACTCGCGCTGGATCAGGGCACCACGAGTTCCCGCGCCATCCTGTTCGATTCACGGGGCACCATGTGCCACATGGCCCAGAAGGAATTCCCGCAACACTTCCCAAAGTCCGGTTGGGTCGAACACGACCCCCGTGATATCTGGCGCTCCCAGCTCGACGTCGCCCTGGAGGTCCTCGGGCGCGTGGACACCGGATCGTCCCGGGTTCGGGGCATCGGCATCAGCAACCAGCGCGAGACCACCATCGTCTGGGACCGGCGGACGGGCGACCCCGTGTACAACGCGATCGTCTGGCAGGACAGGCGTACGGCGAAGCTGTGCCAACAGCTTCGCACCGAGGGTCACGAGGACGCGGTGCGCGAAAAGACCGGGCTGTTGCTCGACCCCTACCTGGCCGGAACGAAGCTCCGCTGGATCCTCGATAACGTCGCCGGTGCCCGCCAACGCGCCGGGCGCGGCGAACTGGCCTTCGGCACGGTGGACTGCTGGCTGGTCTGGAACCTGACCGGCGGCAGGCTGCACGTCACCGACGCGAGCAACGCCAGCCGAACACTGCTTTTCAACATTCATACCGGTGAGTGGGACGATGATCTGCTGGAGCGGCTCGATATCCCCCGCGAACTGCTCCCGGAGGTCCGCAGTTGCAGCGAGGTCTACGGCGAGAGCCCGGAGTTGCCGGGAATCCCCATCGCGGGCATGGCGGGCGATCAGCAGGCAGCCCTCTTCGGGCAGACCTGTTTCAGTCCCGGCATGGCGAAGAACACCTACGGGACCGGCTGTTTTTTGCTGATGAATACCGGTGAGGCACCGGCGGCGTCAAGACACAAACTGCTGACGACCATCGCCTGGCGTATCGGAGAACGGACCGAGTACGCCCTGGAGGGAAGCGTGTTCAACGGCGGAGCGGTCGTGCAGTGGCTGCGGGACGGTCTCGGAATCATCGGCTCGGCCGAGGATAGCGAACCGATGGCGGCCGGTGTCAAAGACAGTGGCGGCGTCGTTCTGGTACCCGCGTTTACCGGTCTCGGTGCGCCTCACTGGGATCCGTACGCCCGCGGCGCCATACTGGGCATCAGTCGCGGAACGACGGCGGCGCATATCGCCCGCGCGGGACTGGAATCCATCGCCTTCCAGGTGAGGGACCTGCTTGAAGCGATGGACCAGGACTCCGGCATCACCCTCGACGAGCTGCGGGTCGACGGCGGGGCCTCGCGAAACGACCTGCTATTGCAGATCCAGGCGGACCTTCTGAATGTCCCCGTGGTCCGGCCCGCGATGATCGAGACCACGGCCTTCGGCGCGGCCTGCCTTGCCGGCCTGGCCACCGGAATGTGGCGTGACCGCAGCGAGCTGGAACAGGTCTGGCAATGCGAACGGCGTTTCGAACCCCAAATCGGCGAGACACAGCGCGAACACATGCAGCGACAGTGGACGCGCGCCCTGGACCGCTCCCGGCACTGGATAGACCCCTCGGAGGACGGCGATGCATGAAACGCGAACCGGCGATCGCACGTCTGACCGACCCGACTGAGGACTGGGACTTCGTCGTCATCGGTGGCGGCGCCACGGGGCTGGGTTGTGCGGTCGACGCCGCGGCCCGGGGCTATCGCGTCGCATTGCTGGAGCAATTCGATTTCGCCAAGGGGACCTCGAGCCGTAGCACGAAACTCGTCCACGGGGGCGTGCGGTATCTCCGACAGGGCAATATCTCGCTGGTACTCGAGGCCCTGCGCGAGCGGGGTCTGCTCAGTAACAACGCCAGTCACCTCGTCCGGCATCAGGCCTTCGTCATCCCTAACTACAGCTGGTGGGAGGGCCCTTTCTACGGCATCGGGATGAAGGTCTACGACACGCTGGCCGGCAAGCTGGGGCTCTCTCCGTCACGCATGCTGACGCGCGAGGAGACGCTGGAAGCGATACCTACGCTCGACCGGGAGGGCCTGACCGGCGGTGTCATCTACTACGACGGGCAATTCGATGACTCGCGTCTGGCGGTCAACCTGGCACAGACGGTCTTCGACCTGGGTAGTGTGGCCGTCAATCGCTGTCCCGTCGAGGGGCTGGCGAAGGAGAACGGTCTACTGCTCGGCGTGCACGCGCGGGATCTCGAAAGCGGTGTCGCATTTGAATTGAGGGCCAGGGGCGTCATCAACGCCACCGGCCCGTTTACCGACCAGGTTCGGCACATGGACGACGCCACGGCGCCCGGCGTGATCGCGGCGAGCCAGGGGGTTCACCTGATTCTGCCAAGGCGATTTCTTCCCGGCGACGCCGCGATCATGGTGCCGCATACCTCCGACGGCCGTATCCTGTTTGCCGTGCCGTGGCACGACCGTGTCATTCTCGGTACCACCGACACCCCGACGGAAAAGATCGACATCGAACCCCGCCCGCTGGAGGAAGAAATCGCCTTCATACTGGACAATGCATCGCAGTATCTGGAACATCCCCCGACCCGGACCGACGTCCTCAGCGTCTTTGCGGGGTTGAGGCCCCTGGTCAGGTCCGGGGAGGGGTCATCCACCGCCGCACTGTCCCGCGATCACACCATCCTGGTCTCCGACTCCGGCCTGGTCTCCGTCGCTGGTGGGAAATGGACCACCTATCGCAAGATGGCGGAGGACACCATCGACCACGCCCAGCTCGTGGCCCTGCTGGAACATCGTGCCTGCGTCACGCAGGACCTGAAGATCCATGGCTGCATGAACACACCAACGGCGGGCACCTCCCCCATGGACCTCTACGGGAGCGACGCCGAAGGGATCCGGTCCATCGCCCGGGAGGGCCCCGATTTGGCCCTGCCCCTATCCAACAGGCTACCCTACACGGGCGCCGAAGTGGTCTGGGCCGCGCGCTACGAGATGGCGCGCAGTGTGGAAGACGTGCTGGCGCGCCGCACCCGCGCCCTGCTGCTGGACGCCCGGGCCAGTATCGACATCGCGCCGCGGGTGGCGGAACTCATGGCGGGGGAACTGGGGCGTGACGCGGCCTGGGCCGCTGAATCCGCACAGGCGTATGTGCAGCTCGCCCGCGGATACCTGATCCAGGACAACATGGAAGTCTGAGAGGGCGAGCGCGGGGATACGCTCCCCGAATCCGGGATCCCTAATCGTCCGACTCGGGATTGACCATGACCATGCCGTCGTCGACCCTGACCTCGAAGGTCGTCAGGTCCTCGTAGGCCGGGGCGGTCAGGGCCTCTGTGAAAATGGAAAAATGGAAAAGGGGCCAGGCTCAATTTCTGCTAGATTTCTCCCATGCCCCGACGTCCACGCATTCACATCGACGGTATCCCGTTGCACATCGTACAGCGTGGCCACAAGCGCGAGGCCTGTTTTTTCTGTGATCAGGATCGCTACGCCTACCTCGGCTGGCTGAGCGATGCCTTGCAGCGCGAACACTGCCAGCTTCATGCGTACGTCCTGATGACCAACCATGTTCATCTACTGCTCACTCCGGAACATGCAGCCTCGGTTCCTGGTTTGATTATTTCGGTGGGTCGTCGTTACGTCCAATATATCAATCGCTCCTACGGGCGAACCGGCACACTCTGGGACAGTCGATACAAATCCTCTCTCGTGCAGGCCGAGACCTACCTGCTCCTGTGCCAGCGCCACATTGAGCTCAATCCCGTACGCGCAGGCATGGTGTCCGATCCAGGCGACTACCCTTGGTCCAGCTACCGGGCTAACGCCTTTGGTCTTGCCAACCCGATGCTTTCACCTCACCCTCTCTATCTCGCCCTTTCCGAGAACAACGTCGTCAGGCACGAGTTATATCGAGACCTCTTCCGCACCGCCCTCGATGATGCTCCGCTTGCCGACCTCCGCATGGCGATTAATCAGGATCAGCCCGTTGGAAACAGCCGCTTCTATGCGCAGATCGAAGCCATGACCGGACAGCGGCGCGAACTCAGAAAACGGGGCCGTCCCAAAAAGAACGCCGAAATAAAACCTCCGCAGGACACCGGTCAGCCAGAGCTTCCACTTTGAATTAATTGAGCCTGGTCCCTTTTCCTTGCCAGTAGATAGTCCTTTTCCGTCAAGATCGCTTTGTAGTGCACCTGATACAAATACCCTGTCCGTTTATCCGTGTGCAGAAGAACTCGATATCGTGAACTATTGCACACCTCCTGACGGTAACTTTCTGCGGAAAGGTAAAGCAGACAGTGCAAAAGTGCCGTTCTGAAGCCACCGGATTTCACTCCGGTTTTCATTTCATCAACGGCAAGAGGGTGTCAAGATGGCGGTATTGCTTAGGACCGATACGGGGATCCTGTTCAGCATACTCGTTTTAACGGCGGCAGTTTTGCCAGTGGGGCATGCCAGTGCTGCGAGCGAGTTTCAAGTGATCGATTCACATTCTCACGAGACCATGTTGGGTTCTGCCAACCTGAAGACTCCCACGCCATCAATCTCTAAGCCGGAGCAGTCTCCAAAGGCAATGGACCTGGAGAGCGGCAGAGTCACACCTTCCCGGGGATCGAATTCTTATGCCGGGCACCAAAAGCCGGTGTACCAGGCCGAATGTACCGTCGACTTCAATGATTCCGTCGCGCTCAGTCAGACCATGGCTAATCTCTGGTTCGACCGGATCTATGTTCCATGGATACAGGAATGTCAGGGAGCCGGGTACACCGATATACGTGCACTGGTTCATTCCCACTTTCACGTGGGATTCGAGGACAGCGATGTGGAACCGTGTCCGAGCAACGATCAGGCATACCCGAGCAGGATTCAGAACGACGGGTCCTGCGAATTCGTGGATATCACGAGTGAACCAAGAACCCACCTTTCGACGCACACCGGCAGCGAATGGTTGCACATCCGGGTTTACCGGGACTCGGAGTACATACCATTCGATCTGAATCGGATTCGAGTGGTCGGACAGGCTCCCATCCGCTTCTGTTACAAACCGGAGCAGGAATCAAACTCCGGCTGGTTTGTGAGTAACAATGGCGGAGATTCCAGTCCAGGTACCTGGTTGTGCTGGTCTGAACTCTCTACCGGACTATGGGACCTTTCCGACTGGGTACGAAACGTGACGGACGTGAAAATCACCGGAGCAACATCCACGTCATTCTCGCTGGACGATATCAAATTGGGACTCGACTAGCGGCTGACCACGGCATCCCGAGACAGAAGCCCGATACCAGAGCGGCATGAGGGTCAGGTCTCGCTTTATTGCGCTCGCGAGACATAGAGACCCATAAAACTAGACTCGACCCCTTTCCCTTTTTCAACGCAGATAGATCTGATTTTTGAAATCTTCCTACGGCTAATGTTGGCTCTTGCCGTCAGTGGCACGGATCAAGACTTGACCCCATTACGGGCGCATTACGGGCGGACGGCAATGTTCGGTGTCCACTTTGCTCGGGGAGTTGACGGATATCGAGACGAAAACTTCCGGAAGCTTAAGCGCGTCATGCCGCACATGCGCCGCGCCGTGCAAATTCGGAATCGCCTCCGAGACGAGACGAGCGGGACTCAGCAGTTATCGGCCTGCATCGATTCGCTATCAATCGGCGTCGTGCTGCTCGACAAACGCGGGTCGTGTTTCGCGCATCAACGATGCGGCGGGTCGTCTGCTGGGCAAAGAACAAGGCCTCTATATCCAGGACAGAGAGTTGAAGATGCCGCGGCATGCCGACAATCGCAGACTTAGGGAGATGATTGCGTCGGCATTGATATCCGCGCATGCCATTAAGAGTTGCGGCGGAGCGTTCGTCCTAAAGGGGACAACGTCAACCGGCCCCTCGACCGTCGTCGTGGCACCGCTGACGTCCAGTATACGGCACGAGGAATCGCTCGGCGCTATGGTCTTAGTGACCACGCCGCGCTGTCAGGTTCCGGCATCGGCCCTGAGCATGCTGCGATCGGTATACCAACTGACGCATGC
>JAJDOJ010000162.1 GCA_022340215.1 Gammaproteobacteria bacterium | reverse complement strand
TCGCTCATCTGCTGGCAGTACAAAGCCTCCACAATGGGCTCGAACAGCGAAGCGATGGCTTGCAGGCCACCGGCAACCGTTCCGGGCGAGACCGCCAGTCCCTGGTCTTTCAGGTCCTGCAGATACCGGTTGGTGGGTTGGTCGTCGCGGTATTTACCCAGGATGACCTCAACCCAGAAGCTGACATCATAATCGCTGCGGGAAATCACACGCGGCGGTGGCGGGGCGGCGAGGATGGCCGGGGTATCCTCACAGTGCAGCCGGGGTTGCGGATATCAGCGCGGCGTCGAATGTGACGGACATGGGTCTTCACCTCGACCTCAATCATATCGCTGTAATCGTCCAGTGCCGCGGTGGGCAAATGGGGGAGTCCGCAGGTTGGACGGCTTTTCTCCTCGTCCGCCAGATCGCTGAGATCGATGTGCTCCTGCTTGGTGATCGTGACCCATTGTTGCGAGAACGGGGGCGGTTGTCCTTCATCAAACGAGACGAGCGATTGTCGTCGCTCAGGGGGCGGGGAGGTTCTTGCTGCGCCTAATAGACGAGCCTTGCGCGGGTTCGGGTCCGCGTCGGACCGGGGCAAATTCAACAAGGCGGAAGCGGGGGTTCCCGCGTCACCTCCGGCCGGTGCCGGAAACACGATTAGGCTAGGCAGGGAGGGTAGAGCGGTTCCGGTTTTCCGATCGGAATCCACAACGAAAAAAGCGGATGGTGCAGAGCACCATCCGCGTTCTCAAGCGCGACTTCGATCGATGATCGAATCGGACTTACTTGGCCTCGGCGACGGGAGCAGCCGGAGCGTAAGGAGCAACGGGAGCGGCCGGAGCGCCGTAGTACGGAGCGCCGTAGTAGGGAGCACCGTAGTAGTACGGGGCGTCGTAACCGTAGCCGTAGCCGTGCCCACGGCCGTTGCCGCGCGCACTCATGTTGAAGCTGAAGTCACCGCCACCGAAGCCGTCGCCGAGTCCATTTCCGAAGAAAGGACCCCACCAGGCCTGAGCGGAAGTCGCGGAAGCAGCCAGAACGGCGGCGATAGCAATTGCCTTTTTCATAGTAGATCTCCGATAGTCTCGTAAGGTTGAAAAGTAAACCTGTGTAATCAAGTGAGCGCAGTATATTAGCAAATACTTATATTAGCAACTCATATTTTTCGCGGGCACCCTTTTCTTGCCCTCGGTCACGCAGCTTCGCCTGTCCCCCGATCCGGCGGTATTGTCCCTATCGCCTGGCTCGGCAACGCTCGAGCAATACCCGGTACACCGGTCTGCCGCCAAGGGCCGCCGCGGTCAGACTCGCTGTCAGGCAGGTCACGATGATGGCGAGAATCATCTGATGGTTGTTCGTCAGTTCGATGACGAGAATGATCCCTGTAAGCGGCGCCTGTACCGTTGCGGCGAACAGTGCCCCCATTGCCGCAACCACAAAGCTGCCGGGCGCTACCCCGTTTCCCGGGAACAGTTGCTCCACGCCGGACCCGAAAATCAGACCGGCCAGGGTCCCGAGCGCCAGCATGGGGGCAAAGATCCCACCCGGCACACCGCTGCCGTAGGAAAGTACGGTCGTCAACGTACGCGCAAGTATCAAAAAACCCAGCGATCCCAGCGCGAACTGCGAACCTATCAAATCTTCCACCAGACGCTCGCCCCCCCCGGTCAGGGCCGGTAGAAACCACGCGAGCGCCCCGGTCACCGCGCCGACCGCAGCGCCGACAACGAACGGATTGATATCCCCAAAGCCCTCGAACCAGTCCAGGGCTCCTATCAGAACCTGTTCGAAGAAGACCCCGAAGATCCCAACCGCTATGCCGAGAACGGCGAACAGCGTCAAGTCACTCAGGGAGGGCGCCGGAAAATCGATCAGTGGCAGGAGAGGCCCCTGCCCGAGCCAGGCCCCGTTGACCACCTCGGCGACACAGCAGGTCAGCACGACCGCGTTGAAGGTAACGAAGTTGAACTCAAACGCCTCGCGCATCTCCTCGATGACGAACACGATCCCGGCCAGCGGGGCGTTGAACGCCGCAGTCAGCCCCGCTCCCGCGCCAGCGGCAATCAATGTCCGCGCGCCTGCCTCGTTCAACCTCGCCCATGCGCCGACCATGGCCCCCAGCGCGCCACCCATATGGATGGTTGGCCCCTCCCGCCCCAGGATCATTCCGGATCCTATCGCCAGACCCCCGGCCACGAACTTCACCGGCAGCAGTCGCTTCCAGTCGAGCCGCCGCGCGCCACCACCCAGCACGCCCTCGATCTCCTGTATGCCGCTGCCCCCGGCGTCCGGGGCGAAGCGGCGAACCAGCCACAACGCCGTGCCAACCATCACCGCGCCCAGCGCCATCATCACTGCCCAACCCGGCAGTTCAGCGCCTTGCAGGCTTTCCCGAAGCAGAAGTCGCCCCGCGTCCAGCCGGTCCAACAGGAAATGAAACACCGCGCCCCACAGCCCCGCAATCGCACCGGTCAAGGCCGCCAGCAGATAGATCCCTCCCGAGTGCTTCATCCCATGACTCCGTCCTTGACGGCAAATCCCCGATGACGGCGAACCGAGGCTTGCTGACTGAATTGAAAGCAGACAAGGATAGCAAGCCGTGTCGCTGCAGGCCCGCCGCCGGCCGCTGGCCGCCCAACAGGGATTATTGCAGCGTCCGCTCGTCTTCGGGTACGGTGCCGCAATCCAGTGCCGCCAACACGTCAGTCTTCCGGATCCAAGCAATGAAACCTCTTGCCTCTTGTACCGGCGTTGCGTTTCTCGTGGTTCTATTCGTCGCTCCCTGCGTAACCAGCGCGGCCGTGGAAGCGACGGGTGCCA
The DNA here is from genome assembly GCA_022340215.1 of Gammaproteobacteria bacterium. Taxonomy (NCBI): domain Bacteria; kingdom Pseudomonadati; phylum Pseudomonadota; class Gammaproteobacteria; species Gammaproteobacteria bacterium. Next base: position 4,322 of record JAJDOJ010000162.1, on the reverse strand, counting down.
CACCCGCGCTGCCAACCATCATGAAGGGGCAGATCGAGGCGCAGATCGAGGAAATCGAGGCCACAACCGATCTGGAAGAGGAAACCAGAAACCGGATCGTGGAGACCTACCGCCGCGCGATCAGCAATCTGGAACAGGCGAAATCCTATCAGGATTCCGCGGAGCAGTTCACGCAGTCACGCTCCAAGACACCGGCGGAAACGAAGAGGATGCGCTCGGAACTCGAGCAGCTCGAATCGCAACCCTCCGATCCCCTGGTGCCACTGAAGGCGGAAATCTCGGAATCCACGCCGCTCGCGGAACTCGAGCAGAGGCTGCTGAAGGAGCAGGCGGACCTCTCCGCCGTCGAAGCGAAGCTCGCCGAGTTCGAAAAGAACCTTTCGGAGCAGAATGACCGGCCGGATGCGGTGCGCAAACGTCTCGGCGAAGCAAAGCAGGAGCAGGAGGACGTCGACGAACAACTCAGCACGGAATCCTCGTCTCCCGAGGCGCCCGCGATGAAAGACGCGGTGAAAAAGGAACTGACCACACGCCAGCGCGCGCTCAGCGCCGAGGTCAATATGTTGGACCAGGAACTGCTCAGCCAACCGGCGCGAGTGGACCTGCTCAAGGCGCAGATCGACCGCACGACCCTCAGCGTCGAGAACCTGAAGGCCCGGATTCAGTACCTGGACCAGCTGGTAAGCAGCCGCCGCCGGGACGAAGTGACCGAGATCAAGGTACAGGCAGCCGAGGAGCAGCTGGCGGCACGGGACAAGCATCCGGTTGTGCGAGAACTGGCGGCCGAGAACGCGGATCTCACGGAATTCCTCCAGAAGACGACACACGCCCTCGAACAGTCCTCCAACGAGAAGAGCGAGCTGGACGCGAAGGCGAGCGCCATCGAGCACGACCTCAAGGACGCACAACAGAAGCTGAAGATCGTCGGACTCAGCCAGGTCCTCGGCAAGATCCTGCAGGACCAGCGCCGCAACCTCCCTGACATCGAGGAATTCAGGAAAGCGGCGTCGGCCCGCGAACGTGAGATCGTCAACATCGAGCTCAGACAGATCCAGCACGCAGAGGAACGGAGGAAACTGGGTAACCTGGACGCGGCCGTCGATGAGCGTGTCACCGGGGTCGCGCCGGGACAGATGCAGGCGGTCCGCAATGACGCCCGGCCGCTGCTCAAGACGCGTCGTGATCTGCTGGACAAGACACTATCGACCGAACGCGCCTACCTGCGCACACTGGGCGAAGTCGACTTCGCCCACCTACAGCTGAACGAGATCGTCAGGGCCTACGACGACTTCCTGGGCGAGAACCTGCTGTGGATACCCAGCGACAGACCGGTCAATCGCAGGACGCTGACCGGCTTGCCGGACGGGTTGTTGTGGATCACGTCCCCACAAGGGTGGCTCGAGGTCCTGGGCGAGATCGGTCTCGACATTCGCACGCAGCCGCTGCTATCGGCGGGCGTGCTGCTCGTCTTCGGTACGCTCCTGGGATTCCGCGTGCGGTTCTGGAATGTACTCCGCGGCACCACCCGCTCGGTCGGCAGCGAATCGGACTCGATCTCCAGGACATTGCTCGGTCTGCTGGTCACGCTCCTGCTTGCGGTCCCCTCGGCCCTGCTGATCGCCCGGGTCGGCTACCGTCTCGAGTACGCGAACCGCTCCGCCGTTTTCGCCCGTGCCGTTGGTGACGGTCTTTCCGTAACCGCTCCGATTCTATTCAACCTCCGCGTGTTCCAGATCTATTGCGCTCCCAGGGGTGTCGCCGAGGGCCACTTCCGGTGGTCGCAATCCAGCCTGGCGGTTCTGAGGCACCAGATCCGGCAACTGATCCTGTTCGCCGTACCGGGCGCCTTCGTCGCCGCGACAGCGACCGACCATGTAGACCCGCTCTACAGCTCGAGCCTCGGTCTGGTGGCCTATGTCCTGATCATGCTCGTGATCACGCGTTTCCTGATCGCGGTCCTGCATCCGTCGAAGGGGCCCGCGGGCAACTACCTCAATTCCAATCGGGCTGGACTCCTGAATCGTCTCAGGTGGGTATGGTTTCCTCTCGCCGTCGCGGCCCCGCTGGCACTGGCCGGGCTGGCCTTGGTCGGGTACTTCTACACGGCGGGGACCCTGACCCTGCGATTGGTCAACACGTTGTGGCTCGTCCTCGGTCTGATCGTCGCGCGTGAACTCGCCCTTAGGTGGCTGGGACTCGCACGCAGAAGACTGAAGATGCGTCTCGACAGGGAACGGCGAGAGGCTGACGACAAGAAGGAAAGCGACGCATCTCCTGTCGAGCGCGAGAGCCTCGATGTCGATGCTTGGCGCATCGACATCGAGGCGATCGATTCGCAGACGCGGAAACTACTGAACATGGCCCTCGGGATATCGGCCGTGATCGGCTTGTGGTGGATCTGGTCGGAAGTGCTCCCGGCGTTAGGAATACTCGACAAGATCTCGCTGTGGCAACACGAACAGATCGTGGACGGCGTGACGAAGGTGGTGCCGATCACGCTCGCGGACCTGGGGCTCGCGATCGTGCTGACATTCTTCACCACCGTCGCGGTCAAGAACCTGCCCGGCCTGCTGGAGATCGCCGTGTTGCAGCGGCTCTCGATCGGCCCAGGCGCATGTTACGCCATCACCACGCTGTTGAGTTACGTACTGGTCGCCGCCGGAATCATGACCGTGTTTTCCATACTCGGCGGAAGCTGGGGGGAACTCAAGTGGCTGGTCGCCGCACTGAGCGTCGGCCTCGGCTTCGGCCTGCAGGAGATCGTCGCCAACTTCATCAGTGGCATCATCATCCTGTTCGAGCGGCCCGTACGGGTCGGCGACATTGTCACTGTCGGCGACACGACCGGCGTGGTCTCCCGCATCCGCATCCGCGCCACCACGATCACCAACTGGGATAAGCAGGAACTGCTGGTGCCCAACAAGGAGTTCATCACCGGGCGGTTGCTGAACTGGTCGTTGTCCGACCAGATGAACCGCATCGTCATCACGGTCGGCGTCGCCTATGGTACGGAGGTCCGCAGGGCCATGGACCTGATGGCGCAGGCCGCTGCAGAAAATCCAAACCTGTTGAAGGACCCTGCCCCGCTGATCACCTTCGAGGGATTCGCGGAAAGTTCGCTGACACTGATCATGCGCTGCTACCTCGACTCGCTCGACTCGCGCCTGTCGACCATCAGCGACCTGCACCAGCGGATCAACGAGAAACTGAACGAGGCCGGCATCGCCATCGCCTTTCCGCAGCGCGACGTGCATATCGACACCTCGCGCCCGCTGGATATCCGCCTCTCGAAGGCGGACGACGCGTCCCCGGCTCCGGGCGGGGCTGCCTGACACGCACCGGAATCAGCGCCGGCGAACGGCAGCGCAGCCCACCCTTCGTGGTGATCCGGCCTTTCCGGCGGACTTCGCTGCGCCCGTGTGCAGGGGAATCGATATCCCAGACGTACGGTCTCCTCCGTGATGAATCCGGCCCTGTAGAAGTCCTTCGACAGTACGTCGGCCCCGTCCCCATCACGTCCAGGCAGACGACGACGTAAAACAGCGCCAACAGAAAGTGCGCGCTATCGATCGGCTCCGCCTTGTGGCTCTTCCCCGACAGGCCCTCTGCCAGTCGGGGTCGCGGGACGCAATCCGTGCTTGCGGATCAACCTGCCCGCCACGGGGCCGCCGATCAGGCCTCCCAGGACCAGGCCGTAAGTGGCGCAGGCCATGGCCCCGGCGAGGTTGTTGACATCGGAGAACCGCTGGACGTACGCCACGCCGGTACCGTGTCCGCCCGACAAGGTGATCGATCCGCTGAGCAGCCCGACCAGGGGATGGAGGTCGAGTCCCATCGCGGTCGGAACGCCGATGCCATCCTGAAAGATCAGATAGGCCAGACAGATCATGGCGAACAGCAGGAGTCTCGGCCCCCCTGCTTCAGGAGTTTCAGGTCCGCACCGAGCCCGATGGTCGCGAAGAAGACCAGCATCGTCGGTTCCTTGAGCGCCATGTCGAATCCGGGACGGATGTCCAGGGAGCCATAGAGCACGGCCGTGATGGCCGCGAACAGCAGTCCACCGACGACGGGTACCGGGATATTGTGCTCACGCAGGAACCGGCTGCGCGAAATCACGAACGATCCCGTGTAAAGGACCAGGATCGCGATCGCCAGGTTCTGGACGGGGTCGAGATCGATCTTCATCGCTGACACGCGGCCTTTGTCAAACGATTAGGATATCAGCATTGCGCACTAGACCTCGCCTGCGTGGTCGCAGACCCGCCTCATTGACATTCTCCAGCAGCACACACAAGAATGCCGTCACTGAACTTACCCCCGTC
>JAJDOJ010000161.1 GCA_022340215.1 Gammaproteobacteria bacterium | reverse complement strand
CGCCTTGATGACGAACGATCCCGGCGCGGCGCTGTCCCTGCTTTGCTTGGGCACCGGTCTTGGGCTTCCTGCCCAAGCCGTTCACTGCTTCGCAGCTCACCCGGCGCGATCTGGTATGTCATTTTCCGGCAATCGCCTAAGTGTCCGTGATATTGCTAGTGTAATTGAATTTTCCGTCGTCCGTGGCGCGATCGAGCGGGTTGTTTCTGAGCCGGCGTGGTATCCCCGTCACGGACAGGTTTTCCCGGCACACACGCCCTATTCGTCCCGTGGCGGTGTTGCGATTCCTTGCAATAGAGCGGCTATTACGCGTCATCGCGCCTTGCCACGAAACGAATATGACACACACTATTCCTGTGAAAACCTGTCCGCGACGGGTATAACGAAAATGCAAGTCACATCTGGATTTGATTCGGCGAATTCCCTATCCTGCCGCGACGACCGGCTCAGTCATTATCGTGGTCCCGATCGCATCGCCTTGCCCGATCATTGCGGGTAGCGCCCGAACACGCTGCAACCAAGGGGGGATGAAACGGTGGAACTCGAATCAACGGGGGGAGATGGCGCGACCCCCGAGGAGCACGGCAAGGCTCGCGAGGTGCTGATTATCCTGGCCGCTCTCGGGGTCGGGGCGCTCCTGCTGATCGGGGCCTATGCGTACTGGGTCTACGACTTCGGTCATCCCACCACCGAGGATGCCTATCTTCGGGCGCATACCGTGTGGATCACGCCACAGGTCACCGGGCAGGTGGTCAAGGTGCACGTCAGGGAGAACCAGCGAGTGAAGGCGGGAACGCCGCTATTCGATATCGACCCGCGGCCGTTTGCCGCCCGGCTGAGTGCGGCGCGCAGCGAGCTGGAACTGGTCGAGCAGGAGATCAGGGTCGACCAGGCGGCGGTCGTCGCGGCCGAGGCGACGGTTCACGAGCAGGAGGCGGCACTCAACGAGGCCCGTGACGAGTATCGCCGGATCAAGGTGTTGATCGAGAAGGGGGATGCACCGCAGGTCCAGGGCGTGCAAACCCGCGACGCCATGCTTGAAGCGCAGGCGACATTGGAGAATGGGCGCGCGGAACTCAAGCTGGTCGAGGAAAAACTCGGTTCCCCCGAGATCCAGACGGCGCGCATTGACAAGGCCCGCGCGGCGGTCGACATCGCGAAGCTTCAGATGGACTGGACCACTGTCACCGCGCCCGCGGAGGGATACGTGACGAAATTCGACCTGCGCGTCGGCGAGGTCGTGTCCGCGGACCAGCAGCTTTTTCCGTTCGTGGAATCGAACCGCTGGTGGTTGCAGGCGAACTACAAGGAGACGAAGGTTGCCGATATCAGCCCGGGGATGGAGGCGGCGGTGCGCATCGATATTTATGGCAGCCGGAAATTCAAGGGCACCGTGCAGAGTACCAGTGCCGCCAGCGCTGCCCAGTTCACACTGCTGCCGCCGGAGAACACGACCGGAAACTGGGTGAAGGTGACGCAGCGCATCCCGGTGCGCATCACCCTGGAACCGGAGGACCCCGACTTTCCGTACCGCATGGGCGCCAGCGCGACGGTAACCGTGAACACCGACGCCAAACCCTGAGTCCGGAGTAATGAACCCCTCCGCCGCGGCGCCGCAATCCCTGCCACCGGGAGCGCGACGCAACATGCTGATGATTACCACGCTGCTGATCGCGGTGATGGCGGCGCTCGACCTGACCATCGTCGCCGTGGCGCTGCCCTATATGGCGGGCAATCTGGACGCGGGGCCGAACCAGATCACCTGGGTGGTGACCATGTTTACGGTGGGCCAGGCGATCAGCATCGGCATCACCGGGCATCTGTCGCGTCTGCTGGGAAGGCGGCGTATGGTCATCGTGGTCATCGTGGGTTTCGTATCCACGTCGATCATGTGCGGATTGGCCCAGAGCCTGACGCAGATCGTGATCGCCCGGTTCGTGCAGGGGCTGTTCAGTGGTCCCCTGATTCCGATCTCTCAATCCATACTCGTCGATGCCTTCCCCGCGAAGGAACGTGCGCGGGCGTTGTCGTTATGGGCGGTGGGTGTAGTCGGCGGGCCGGCGGTCGGTCCGACGATCGGGGGCTATCTCTCCCAGCACCTGTCGTGGCGCTGGAACTTCTGGATCAATCTGCCGATCGGCATCGCGGCCCTGATTTTGACGTTGGTGTTCGTACGTTCGATCCCCCCGCAACGTGTGCGTACCGACTACGTCGGGCTGGTACTGCTCTCGATCATGGTCGTCTGCCTGCAGATCGTGCTCGACCAGGGAAATATCCTGGATTGGTTTTCCTCCCATGCGATCGTTTACCTGTCCATTGCCAGTCTGACCGCGGGGATCGCCTTTTTCTGGCGTGGCGCCCTGCTGGGGCGTGCCAACATTATCAACCTGTGGCTCTTCAAGGACCTGAACTTCGCGGTGTGCGCCACGATCGTGGCGATCATCGGCATCATCTTTCTGGGGCTGCTGATCATTACGCCAGAGTTGCTGGTCGACACCTTCCGCTGGGAGGCCCAGACCGCGGGTTTGGCGATCGGCATGGCGGGTGTGGCGGGGATGACCGGCGCGATGGTCAGCAGTCGTCTGGTCAAGGTGGTGGGAGTGCGGGCCCTGGTGGTGATGGGAAGCATGACACTGGCGATCGGCTGGTACCTCTACAGCCGTCTGACACTGGGCGCGGCCCCCATGCAGGTCGTCGTTCCGGCGAGTCTCGTCATGTTCGGACTCATGATGGTCCTGCCGGTGGTCGCCGCCCAGGCCTTCCAGAACCTGCCGCCGGAGCAGCGGGACGAGGGGGCGGGTCTTTTCAATTTCACCAAGACACTCGGGTTCTCGTTCGGCGTGTCGGCGGTCGATACCTTCATGTACCGCGGGGCGCAGGAGAACTGGGCCCTGCATGCGGGTGACGTCAGTCCGACCAGCCCCGCGATCACGGGGCTGGGTGCGGATGGCGCTACGCCACAGATCATGTCATTGATCGGCGAAGAGATGACCCGGCAGATGAACATGATCACGACGGTGCAACTGGCCGAAGTGATGGCCGTCTTCGCCCTGGCGACGGTCCCGCTGGCCTGGATGGTACGGAAGCCGCGCGCGTGACCCGCGGGTTCCTCCGCGCCGGCTGGACCCGATATACGAGCTGAGTGGTGCGGCTGCCTACGGTTGGATTGGTGGGGGACTGCTGGTCCTGCTCGTCGGACTCTTGATCTTTTTTACCGGCCGTGCCGTCGCGCGCCACGGCATCTGTGCGCCCGAATGAGCGGGTTCGTTACCACGGGCTCTGTCATTGGTACTGTGATTGCCCGTCCGGAGGAATGAATCGCTATGGACAGGCGCAGTGGCTGCAGGGGGGAGGAGCGCAAGCACCTCGTGCTGCGTCGCTAGCGCTTCCTCAGGATTCCCCGCTGCCCCCTTGATCAAGGCTGCTGGATCTTCTTGATGAATCCGGCCTGCACCGCCTCACCGAGACGCTCGCCCAACTGCTCGACGGCCTTCGAGCGCGCCTGGGCGGCACTCACGCCGGAGACACCCTTGGCGCGTGCATCGACCGACCGGACCGTCTCTCCCCGGGCGTCCTTGACCTGGATGTTCCCCTCCGCGAAGGAGAAGTAGCGGTCCCCGTCGACCGTGTCACGGGTCTGTAATGCGTACACCAGCGAGATGTCCGCCTTTCCGCTCGAGGCGACGCTCAGTCCCTTTCCGGTCAGGTACTTGAGCAGGTAGGGCTCGATGTCCCGGGCGGCCTTGCCCTGCGGGCGGAGCACCATGACCAGGCTGTTGAGCAGGTCATTGATGCGCCGGTTGAGCACTGCCTCCTCGGGGGACGTTGGCGGCGCAGTGCCGCCGGCGATCAGACGCAACCGCGCCTCGAGCTGGTCGCGTTTCGCCATCGCCGCCAGCGCGGGCAGGATGCGCTCGAGCTGCTCATGCTTGGGCAATGTGGTCGGGACTTCCACGTAGCGGGCGATCTCGCGGTCCAGATCCGAGATCTCGTCGCGCAGGTTGTCCGCGGCCAGTTCGCGGTCCAGTTTCACCAGCGCCCAGGCGGTGTAGTTCGCCTGATCGACGTAGACCTCCTCGACGTCGACGCCGGTCAGTTTCGTTCTGGGTATCTGGGTATACACAGCCTCCCTGAGCTTCCGCGTCATCTGGGTGTTGCCACCCTGGATGACCCGCGAGGCGCTGACCTCCGTCTCTCCCGAGACGAGAACGTGGAGCTGCTTCAGGAGATCGGCGCGGGCCCTTTCCTTCGCCTTCTGCACGCCCTGGGCCTGGTTGCCCCCGTGCGTCGGTGCGGAACCGACGCCATAAAGCATGCCGGCTCCGGTCGGTGGATAGCGCACCCAGCGGGGTGCTTCCCCCTGTTCGAGTTCGCGGTGCGCCGCGGCCGCGGAATCCGTCGGCGTCGCGGCGGGCAGGTCATCAGGTGGTGTGTAGGTCGTCTGACAACCAACCGGTAACAGCAATGCCGCTGCAAGGCTAGAGACCGAAGCGACTGCGCGTCTGAACCTTCTTGATCTTCTTCTGGCCATTCCACGCCTCCCGGTTCGAGGTCATGTCGATCAGTTTGAGGTCGACCTGATAAAATGTCACTCGCTTGCCGCCGACCTGGTCGACGATCGAGTCGATGCTGCCGGAGAGCGCGAAGTCCGCCCCTTCCTCCTGCCCCATTTCGGCCTGGCTGCCCTCGCGCGCGTAAAGTTCCTGGTCCTTGCGCTCGCCGCGCACCTCTTTGCGTTCCTCGCCCCCGACGACGAAAGCGACCTTGCCGGAACGGATCATGGCGCGCTTCAGGTCGTTGATGAAGGTGTCCACCGCGATGTGCTCGTGGGAACGGTTGTAGATTCGCTGGAGGATGACGGTCGGACGCGGTTCGCCGGTTTCCTGCTGGTGCTGCTGGATCCAGGGAAAGGTCAGCATGTCGTCGATCATTTCGTCTGCCACCAGACGTGAGTCGGTATCGTTCCATTTGTCCGTCAGGTCGATGGTCTCATCCGTCGAAACCCGCTGGGTTCGGACCGTTGTGCAACTCCACAGACCGGCCAGAAATGCCACTGAAATCATAGCCGGGTACAATCCGTCTTTAATCCGCATTGGTATCCTCCAGTCGTCAGGCATATTTGTCGGGGGCCCGCCTTCGGGGCTGGCGACCCGATATCCTCGTCTGTGCCTGGGGCGCAGCAGACCGCTTTCTCGATACGGCTGATCCCCCTGGATATCGCAGCCGCCTATCGCAGCCCCTTCTCCAACACGTCATCCAGCGATTCGGTGACCGCCTTTAGAATCGAACCGAACGCCCTGCCTGCATTGGACGATGTACGCCTCTGCCGCGGGTGCTGGGCGGGTGGTGCCGGCGAAGGTGGGGCCCCCGCAGCGGCGGGTGCGGGGGCTGGCGGGGCATATCCCGCCGAGGTGGATTGCACCGGCGCCGCACCTGCCGAACGGGGAGGCGTGGTCGCGGTCGGGAACATGGTGGTGAAGACCGACCAGACCTTGATATCCCCCGAATCAAGATCGAGGCTGGTGTATTCCCTGTCGAGTTTCTGCCCCCCGCGATCGAGGGCCACCAGCTCGGCCTGGTGATTCCCGGGATCGAGGAACACTCTCTTGAGGCGGACCGTATAGGGCAGCAGCGCCCAATTTCGCGTCTCCGCACGGGCCAGCGCGGAAGCCACCAGGGAGCAGGCGATCAGCCAGTCGTCGGGCGTTGGCGCCGAACAGGCCGCCAGCTTGGTCGTCGCGCCCGCGACCGAGGACCAGATCTCCAGCCCCGATCGCCGAAGCTGCGTCGCCTGGGCCAGGTGGGCTACCGATTCCGCTCTATCCAGTGTCGCCACCTCCGCCCCGTCGATCCGCAAAGACGAGGAACCGACCGAGTCCGGCAGGGGTTTCTTGTAGGGCACCGCCACGCGTACGCCACCGACGGTCTGAATGGCCTGCGGCACCTTGAGCTCGGTCAGGAGGTGCCAGGCCGGCCGCGCAAAAATGGTCTTCTCCACGGGCGAGCGGGCTACGGCCTGAATGCCGCCGTGATTGTACTTGCGTATCCATTTCAGGATGCCGGTGTCGGCATAGACCATGAAGAACCACTCGAGCTGTGCTCGTTGATCCTCCATCGAGCCCGTGGGCACCGGTCTCAGCACTAATTGCTGGTACTGGGGAATGACGGACAGGAGGAGGTTGAGTTCGCCTGTCGGGGGTACGCGCCCGAAGTGTTCGATCACGATCAGTTGCGCGGCGTCGGGGTCCAGCTCAGCAAGCTCCCTTTGTCGCGCCGGGGAGAGGTGGGTGCGCGAGATCCGTTTCCACTCGTCGCCATATCCCCCGCGACGCATGATCCTGACCGTGTCGAACCAGGCCTGTTCGGCCATGTCCTCGTCGAGATCGTACTGGTTGGTGTAGCCCTCGTCGTAAAGCGTGGCGGCCTTCTGGTAGGCGACGCGGGCGTCGTCCCACTCCCCGAGCATTTCGTACACGACACCGCTCAGATAACGGATGTAGGCGTCCTCGCGGTATTCCAGCGTGGCGTTGTCGACCCAGTTGCCCTGCAGGCCGTTGTAGAGTCGAAACATCTGTCCAAAGGTGTCCTCGGACCGCGATGCCGCTTCCTTGTATGTGCCTTTGCGAGCCTCGATGTCGCGCAGCTTGATGTCCACGCGACGGATCTCGACGCGGGCCTCCTCCAGCGCACGTTGCCGCTCGGATCCATTCGAGGCGTGCCGTGCCTCCCCGAGGTAGTTGAGCGCCTTGAGATAACTGATGTAGACCCATTCGTAGGCCGATCCCCTGTACGGGGCGGTGCCCGGGTTGAGTATGATTTTCTGCAGTTCCCGGGATCCCCGGATGGTGTACTGCTCCTCGGCGATGGCGTCGGCGCGCGAGAGTACGGCATTGCTCTGCGTGTAATTTGCGCAACGGTGCTCGATAATGCCGAGCTGCATGTTGCAAAGCAGGCTGCCGGCGCCCTCGCACTCATGGGTGTCGTAGATCGCTTTTCGCACCTCGGCGCAGCGTGCCTCGATCTCCCACGGGACGTTCGCCAACTTGTCGGAGTAGGTCGCGCATCCCGTCATCGGCAAGATGAGTAGCAGCAGTAACAGGTCGGTAATAGGCCGCTCTCGCGGCCGGCGTGAAAATGCCGTAGCGGTATATTGGTCACGGGCCAATCGTGTCATGACTGACGGCCTTCCCCGTGTTTCCCTTCAGGCACGTCCCCGCCTACCGGGGCGGCGCCTTTCTCGCCCCAGCGCCATTCCTGACGACGGTCGCGCGCCGCCCCTACACCTTGAGTATAACCGCTGGGCGTGTATGCAGCGGCATCCAGCTCAGTCCCGGCGCAGGCGATCCGATACGGCGATCGGCGTGGGATAGCGCCACACGATGATGTAAGAGGAGATGACGAAGGTCAGCAGCGTGGTGACCTGGATCAGATAGGATGCACCAGCGCCAATCACACCGGTTTCTAGCGCGACCACGGCGATGAACAGGGAGAATTCGCTGATCTGTCCCAGACGGAAACCCACCTCGGTGGAACGTTCGGCCGCCTCTCCGGAATGTCGCAGCAGGAAGCCGAAGACAACCGGTTTGAGCGCGATGATGAGGCTCGCCAGCAAGATGGCCGGCACGAGTACCTCTACCAGCATGCCCAGGTCAACGCTGGCGCCGAGTGTGAAGAAGAAGATGACGAGGAAGAAGTCGCGCAGCGGGCGGAGGCTGTCCGCGATGAAGTCGGATATCCGGCTGGTCGCGATGGCCACGCCGGCGATGAAAGCGCCGATCTCATGTGTCAGACCCAGTGCGGCAGCCAGTTCCGCGGTACCGAGACACCAGCCGATCGCGACCAGAAAGATGTACTCCTGGATCTGGTCGAATTTTGCGATGAGCCTGAACAGGACGTATCGCGAGAACACGAACGAGGCCAGGATCAGGGCTGGCAGTCCCAACAGCCGCAGCGCTATTTCTCTTGCCGGAACCGGTCCGGGTTCCGCGGTCTCCAGGAGCATCAGGATGACGATGGCGACCAGGTCCTGCAGCAGCAGTATACTGATGATGATCTCTCCGGTGTGTCGGTGGTGGAGTACCGTGGTTGGGAGCAGTTTGAGGCCGATAATCGTGCTGGAGAAGGTGAGGGCCGCGCCCAATATGAGGCACTCAGCTGTGGTGTAGCCAAGCAGCCACCCGGCGGCGCAACCGGTCAGCGCGAAGACCAGAGAACTCGCTCCGGTCACGATGGTGGTTTCCCGCATCAGCGTCACGAGCTTCTGCGGATACATGTTCAGGCCGAGAAGAAACAGCAGGAACATCACGCCGATATCCGCGATACGCCGGACCACCGCCGGGTCCTCGACGATCCCGAGCACCGACGGGCCGAGCAGGATGCCCAGGACGATATAGGCCACGATCATCGCCTGGCGCGCATAGAGGGCCACCGTTGCAAGCACCGCGGCGCCGGTGAAGATCAGGAATATGGTGTGGGCGACGATGTCGCTGCTCATGACGTTGTCCGATGCCCTGGGGGGAGGTGATAGATTGCCAGAAAAGCACTATCGGCGCTCGTCCTCGGCGGAACAGTGAATCGAGCGTTTCCCGGTCGCGGGTCTGTTTTTCCCTCGCACCGGACCCCGCTCACTCGATTCCATCATGCAATTCTCGGGATTGCTTGGGGATGACGCGTTCGCGGAGGAGATTATAGTCCCTGGGAGATTTCCGCGGGCGCATCTGCCCGCCACACTCGCCGCCTCGCCGTTGCCTCGAGGCGGGAGCGAGATTAATCTACTGGCCTGTGTCGGGGGAGGCCGCGCGATGATCCAAGGGTTTTTCATCGCGCTCGGCGGAGCGATCGGGGCGCTGCTGCGTTTCTGGACCGCGTCGGGCGTCTATTCGCTGTTGGGCCGGGACTTTCCCTATGGCACACTGGCCGTGAACGTGCTCGGGTCCCTGCTGATCGGGTTGCTGACAGTCCTGCTGATCGAACGGCTCGACATCGGTCAGGAGTGGCGGGCGGGACTGCTTGTGGGTGTGCTGGGTGCGTTTACGACGTTCTCCACGTTTTCGCTGGAAACGCTGCTACTGCTCGAACAGGGGGATGTCGGCAAGGCGGTGACCAACGTCGTGTTCAGCGTGACACTGTGCCTCGGGGCAACCTGGGCGGGAATCTTGATAGGCAGGACGGTATGAAGGTCACCTTGGTCCGGATCTATCTGTCGGAGCAGGATAACGTTCACGAACGGCTGCTGAAGCGCCTGCACGACAAGGAAAAGGTGCGCGGCGTGACCCTGTTTCGGGGGGTCAGCGGTTTCGGCAAGACAGGCAAGGTGCACAGTTCCTCGCTGCTCTATCTGTCGCTGAACCTGCCGATCGTCGTCGAGTTCTTCGATACCCCGGAACGGGTGGATGAGATCCTCGGCCACATCTGCGGGGACATCAGCCCGGAGCACGTGCTGACCTTCGAAGCGGAAGTGCGCTAGCCTCCCAGGCGTATGCTGGGCTGGGGTACCTGACCAGGGTCGCGATTCGGACGTCTCAAGCATTCCGGGCGATAGATCACGGACCCGATGGGGGAGAGACGCCCGGTTTACGATTCGAAAGGAATTCCAGACATGCTCGATCCCAAACGGCTGCGCAACGACCTCGAAGCAACCGCTGTGGCCCTGTCCCGGCGCGGATACCGGCTGGACGTCGTGGCCGTGGAGTCGCTCGAGACACAGCGGAAGACGGCACAGGTCGATGCCGAGCGCCTGCGAAACGAGCGCAATACCCGTTCGCGCTCGATCGGACAGGCGAAGGCGCGCGGTGAGGACATCCAGCCACTGCTTGCGGAGGTTGCGGCGCTGGGAAAGCAACTCGGGGAAGCGGAGTCTCGTCTCGATGAAATTCGCGAAGCGCTCGACGAGGTCGCGCTAGGTGTCCCTAATATCCCGGACGAGGCGGTTCCCGACGGCGAGGATGAGTCGGCGAACCTGGAACTGCGCCGCTGGGGAGAGAAGCCGGAGTTCGATTTCGAGCCCAGGGACCACGTCGCACTCGGCGCCGCGTCCGGCTGGATGGATTTCGAAGCGGCGGGGAAGATCGCGGGGTCGCGTTTCGTCGTCATGCGCGGTGCGATGGCGCGACTGCACCGGGCGCTGACCCAGTTCATGCTGGACGTGCATACCGAGGAGCACGGTTATCGCGAGGTCTATGTCCCCTATATCGTGAACGACGAAAGCCTGCGGGGAACCGGCCAGCTCCCCAAATTCGGCGAGGATCTGTTCCAACTCTGCGGCGAGAGCCCGCGCTACCTCATCCCGACCGCGGAGGTGCCGGTGACGAACCTGATGCGCGGCGAGATCGCGGACCCGGCGTCCTTGCCCCTCAAATACGTCTGTCATACCCCGTGTTTCCGCTCGGAGGCCGGGTCGTACGGCAAGGACGCGCGGGGTATGATCCGGCAGCACCAGTTCGAGAAGGTGGAACTGGTGCAGATGGTCCGCCCCGAGGATTCCTGGGAGGCACTGGAGGTGCTGACGGGCCATGCGGAACGTATCCTCCAGCGACTCGGGTTGCCTTTTCGGGTCGTGAGCCTTTGCGCGGGTGACCTTGGATTCTCCTCGGCCAGGACCTACGATCTGGAGGTCTGGCTGCCCGGGCAGGGCCGCTATCGGGAGATCTCGTCGTGCAGCAACTTCCTCGATTTCCAGGCGCGTCGGATGGGGGCGCGCTGGCGAAATCCCGAGACGGGCAAACCGGAGCTGCTGCACACGCTGAACGGGTCAGGGCTCGCCGTGGGGCGCACCCTGGTGGCCGTGCTGGAGAACGGACAACGCTCTGACGGAGGGATCGAGGTCCCGGATGTATTGCGGGACTACATGGGAGGAACGTCGACACTCGCGCATTAATTTAGTTACGTCTTGCCTGGCCCTGTACCGGAAGAATTCCGGTCCCGCGCGTGGTCTGCGAGTTTAGGCGATTGCCGGAAAATGGCATACGGGATTGCACTGGATTTTCGTTCGTCATCAAGGCGCGACAACAGGCGCATAGTCGAACTAGGTTACAGTTGTCGCAACACAGAGGACGGACGAGAAGGATAAGCAGGATGGTATGTCATTTGACAGAATTCGCCTTAACCCGGCGTGCCACTGTGGGTCCGAGGGGCAAGGCTTTGTGCTCCTTACATTAAACCTAAATCTTGTAAGAGCTACCACAAAAAGGCCGAAGACGGTGCGCAAAGCGTCGGCGAAAATCCGCGACGAAGCCAATGGGTGGAACCTGACCAGCCAAGCGGGACTGATCCCGGTCATCAAGTTCCTCGATGCGCTGGGCTTTAGCGGATTGTTCCGCAGCCAGGTGCACCACGAACGTGCTCACAATGCGCAATACCAACTCGTCGATGCCGTCTTTGCGGGTGCTCGTCGGCTTGATGGGCGGTGCACGCAGCATCAGTCAGTGCGTGGTGCTGTGGTCCGATGGGGTGTTGCAGCGTGTTGCCGGTTGGTTACGCATTCCCGATGAGAGCACGGTTGGGAGGCTGTTCAAAGAGGTCGGCGAGCGCCACATCAGCGAGCTGGAGACGCTGGTCCATGAGGTGCGAAAGCGGGTTTGGGCACGCGCCTTACGAACTGGGCGTTCGCGCATTGCCATTCAGTGCCAGAAGTGGGTGGATGCCGACTCCAGTGTCAAGACCGTCTACGGGAAGCAACAAGGTACGGCGAAGGGCTACAATCCGCATAAGCGCGGCGTCCCCTCCTACCATCCGCTGCTGGCATTCTGCACCGAGACCAAAGAGATACTGTAGGGGTGGCTGCGTACCGGCAGTGCCCGTCGCACGGGAAAAGGGAGAAAAGTAGGCTCTTGTCGCTTGAGAACGCGGCTTGTCGTCATCGCCTTGGTTACAATTTTGCCATCGGAGCGGCGGAAATGACTGTGGCACGGCGATTATTCTGTCCCTATTGGTCGGCGACTCCGGAAGCGAAGGCTACTTGCAGGATTTAGGTGTCATGATGCAGCCCTTTCAAGGTGGTAAGTCTTTGATTTCATTAAGGGTCATTTTTCGATAAAAAATTGATATCAAATTGATTCGTTTTGCGCTGCTATTTCAGTGTAAATCTGCATAAATTTGAAACGAAATCGCGGAAAACAAGTTTCCGATTCCGATGCAATGTGCACATATCTACGAAATATCCGACATATCGACTGATAAACTCTAGTTATATCAAAGTCTTACTGCCTCACCTTGAAAGGGCTGGTGTCATGATGGAACGGTATTGGGGAAACGCGTCAATGAAGGCGCGTATCTTGCGGAATATGTGAGCCATGCAGGTTTGCCGGTCACAGACGATCTTTGTGTAGGCGTGCCAGCCGTCCACGATCAGGATGCCGAAGAACAC
>JAJDOJ010000160.1 GCA_022340215.1 Gammaproteobacteria bacterium | reverse complement strand
GCCTCGGTGGGGATGCGCTCGGCGATGTTGCTCAGCAGGACCTGGATCTTTTGATCATGACAGCGCTGGGCGAGGAGCTCCCCGGCGCCTTGACCGAGGATGTCTCGGTTGGCCAGCGCAAGGCCGAGATACTTGGCAAAGCTGGACTTGCCAGAGCCGAAGAAGCCCGAGACCCAGATGGCGATGCCTTCGTTGGGCTTCTGCCAGGTGGTCTGGTAGTGGTCGAAGACCTCGCGGAAGTGGGAGCGGATGGAATCGGTGACGACATATTCGGCGAGCTCTTCCCGGATGATGGTCTCGTCCGCCTGGTCGACCTTGATGACCTCCTCGATGCGGCGGTCGATGTTGCTGGCAAACAGGTCCTTGATGGTCTCGACGGTCATCGCACACACCCTCAGAAGATCTTCGGCCGGTAGTTGTGCTCGGCATCCAGAACGCCCATGAAGCGCAGGCCGGCGGCACCGTCGAGCTCGCCCGGGTAGAACAGGACGGCGGGGACGTGCACCTTGCCCTTGAGCTGCTCCAGCAGCGCCGAGGTGCGGTACATGGGGAAGAGCGCGCCTGCACGGACGATGAACACCACATCCCGTAGCGGGTCAGCATCTTCGGGGATGCGACGGGCGACCAGCTCGTCCAGGGGTTGGTATTCGCTCAGGATCTGGAAGATGGTATCAACCGTCGTTTCGAGCCCCACCGACTTTTCTGCTTCGACAAGCGCGGCAGGGCCCATGCCTTCCGCTTCCAGGGCCTCGGTGAGGCACTCGGCGAGCGAGATGATGGTCACCCGTTTGCCCATCTGTTCGAGCCGGGTGCGCAGGAGAGCGATTTCCTGGCGCAGGGCGAATTCCTGTTCCGGCGCGTAGCGGAAGATGGCATAGGGCATGTCGTGGTAGGCACTGATCTGCTGCCTGGGGTCGGGCAGCTTCAAGAGGGGCTCCAGCTGCCCAGTGAGGCGCTCCTTCCAGTCGGGCATCAGTGAAGCTCCCTGGCGTAGTCGGCCGCCGACGCAGCAGGCAGCTTGATCTGGGCGAGGCTACCGGCGACCTCATAGTGCAGCTTGCGGAACTGGTGCAGGCGCAGGAGCTCGCGCTCGACATCGCCCGAGTCCAGGAGGTACATGCGCCAGTCGTCGGACTCGATGACGCGCCGGGCGTTCGCTTCACTGTCCGTCATGGCATGGAGCAGGTACAGGAAGCTCTGTTCGGGCAGGTGGTAGGAGGCAAACTCCTTCGACTGGACACCCTTGAGGAGTCCAAAGTCGACAGCGAGTCGCAGGAGGCCAGAGGCGACGCGATTCGACGTGGCCTCGCTCCAGTTGCCGGACCACTCGATCCCTTTCTTCTTGCTCAGCGCTTGAAGGTAGGGGAGCACGTCCTCAGCACGCAGCCGGTAAGCACCGGCGGTGAACTGGGGGTAGAGCCAGTTGACGAGGAAGTCGCGGACGAGGAACTCGTTCCGGGTCATGTGGTAGAGAAGCAGGGGCTTCCAGACCTCCCGGTCACACCCCACTTTGGCGAGCTCCGCGAGAGCCCGATCGCGACCCGCGGGGTCGAAGCGCCGGCTGAACGCCCAGGACACATTCTGCGCCCAAGCGGCACTCTTGGCGCCGATCGTGTTTTCCTGGCGAGCGCAT
Source organism: Gammaproteobacteria bacterium (assembly GCA_022340215.1). Classification (NCBI taxonomy): domain Bacteria; kingdom Pseudomonadati; phylum Pseudomonadota; class Gammaproteobacteria; species Gammaproteobacteria bacterium. Next base: position 20,027 of record JAJDOJ010000160.1, on the reverse strand, counting down.
TTGAGGTTTTCGGTTTTCGAGAGTTCGTAGTCCCAGCCGCGGAAGACCGCGTAGGTCTCCTCGATTAGGGAGCCTTTGATAGCGTGGCAAGAAGCGACTTTGACACGGGCCTCCATGCTCAATCCCCAAGCCGCGCGTAAGGAATCGCTGGGTTACCTCGCTCGCCTCTGGCGAAGCCGGCCGCCAGCATAGTGATGACGTCGTCGTTTGGTTCGTAGGTCCCGGACAAGGGCACTGACCGGCCCTCTGCCGAACGGCGCAGCTTGCCGACCGCTTCGAGGTGAGTCTGGTCGACGAGACCGAAGTCGCTAAGTTCTGAGAGGAGATCCTTGGTTCCCGTCGCGGCGAGCTTCTCGAAGAACGGTGTCCATTGCTCGCCCTGGTCGAGCCAGTCCTGCCAGTGCTCCTCGAACTGATCCTCGACCTCCGCGGGGAGATTCCAGAGTGTCATACACCCCGGCGGATCGAAGAGCTCGCGGCAGCGGCTGCGCGCGACAGCAAAGGCAATGCGGGCCTGGGCGAAATAGTGAGTCGAAGGGAAGCCGCGTTTGAGCGCAAGCGCGCCATGGCGGCCGAGGATGCCCTTGGTGTTCCACCAGGCGGCCGCATCCATCTCCCCGTGGCGGGCGACTGCGAGCCGCAGCTTGAGTAGCCGCTCGAAATCGACGCGGGTGGTCTCCTCCATCACTTTCGATCCTCTCCACTAGAATCCCCGGGCAGCCGGTCGACGGCGCCACCAGAACGCACCCAGTCGTCAACCTCCATGATCTTGAACTTCCAGAGCCGACCGATTTTGTGGGCAGGGAGTCCTTTGTGGTCAATCCAGCGGTAAACGGAATCCTTGGCGACACCGAGATGCCGCGCTACGTCTTCGACGGAGACCCAGGGTTCAGTCGGCATCGGATGCTCGTCTCTTCATGGTCCGCGATTCTGTCGCAGGACATGCAAGCCATCACGGCTAGCAGGATGCTACCGAGGACCCGACCTTAGCACCGCGCCCTTTGTCCCACAATTGCGCTGTTATCCGGTGATGGGCAGACGAAAGTCTGTCAGGATCGTCTAAACACGTCTGGCCAACGTGCTGACGCCAACTCGATGGCCCCTTGGGGGGGCCGGTCTAGTTCAGCCTCGGTAGGCAGCGAGACTCGCGCCGTGCGGGCGGCCCTGGGTCTGTGTTCGCCTAGTCACTCCTGGTCCCGCGGGGGTTAGGGCCACGCGGAGCCTCCGCCACCCAATGCCACAAAAAAACCGCACTGGAGAGTCCGCAGATAATACTTTGATTGCCAATGGGAAAAATTGTCTGACTTGCGGACTTCGGGTCATCGGTGAGACCCGAGGCCGGAGAGAAGAATGGCCAGGAGAGAGCGGAATGGGTCCCTGGAGGGGGTAGGGGGCCGGGAGGCGAAGTCCGCAGCCGTCCGCAGGAACCCCAAACGGTTCGCGGGGTTCCGCGCTTACGGGCAAGAAAAAACCCCAACCGAGAACGGTTGGGGTTTGGGTAGTGGTGGAGGCGGCGGGAATCGAACCCGCGTCCGCGAATCCTCCGCCTTCGGCTCTACATGCTTATCCACGCCTATTGATTTAGCCGAACGCTACCCGGCGGGCAGGGAAGACGGTCAGCGATCCCGGATGAGTTTTAACGGATCCACGCCGGGAGCGCTTCACCGCGAGCTTGCGAGAGATGACGCCTGAGGCTCGGGCGCACAAGCACGGCCCCGGTCAGACGGCACCCTACTGGGTTTTAAGCAGCGAGTGCGTACTTGTCGTCGTTGGCAAGTATTGATTTGCCGCGTGTTTTACGAGGACAGCGACATCCTCGGCATGCACCTCAGGTTTTGCAACCCACGTCGAAACCAGGTCGCCCCCAAAAGTTCTTCTACACAGACAGTATATTCCTGGTTTCGTTCCCTGTCACCGCGCGGAGGTTGGGCGAAGCGCCGGGCGATTCGCTATCATTCGCCCTCGGAGCCCTCGGAGCCCTCGGAGCCCTCGGAGCCCTCGGAGCCCTCGGCCCGGGATCCGGCGGGCCGAGGGTCTCCCCCATTTGCCTCTCCTCATAACGGGAACGTCGCGCAATGCTTACCCTGTATGGCGGTCCGGCCTTCTCCGAGTTCCGGCTTGCGCGAGCGCTGGACACGCTCCGGCAGACCGCCCCGAAGGTGCGCGACCTGCGGGCCTCCTACGTCTATTTCGTCGATCTGGAAACTGCACTGAGTGCGTCTGAACAGGCGGTCCTGGAGCGGCTCCTGCACGACGGCGAGGACGTGATGACACCCCCTGTCGACGCCAGGTTGATGCTGACCATCCCACGCCCCGGGACGATCTCGCCCTGGGCGAGCAAGGCCACGGATATCGCCCGCAACTGTGGCCTGTCCTCGGTTCATCGTATCGAGCGCGGTATCGCGCACTTTGTCTGGGTCGATCGTGACGCACTCGATCGGGACGCGTGGGTCGCGGCGGCCGCCGCGCTGCACGATCGCATGACCCAGGTGGTCGTGCGCGAGACGGGCGACGCCGAAGCGCTTTTCCGGACGGCCGAGCCCGCGCCGGTGCGGCGGGTGGACCTCGGCGGGGATGCCACCGCAGCGCTGACGCGTGCCAATGTCGAGATGGGTCTGGCGCTCTCGGACGACGAGATCGATTACCTCGCCGAGAGTTACACCTCGATCGGCCGCAACCCGACCGACGTCGAGTTGATGATGTTCGCGCAGGCCAATTCCGAACACTGCCGGCACAAGATCTTCAACGCCGACTGGGTGGTCGACGGCCGGCCACGCGAGCGTTCGCTGTTCCGGATGATCCGCAACACCCATGAACACCACCCCGAGGGGATCCTGTCGGCCTACAGCGACAATGCCGCCATCATCGAGGGCGCGGTCACCGCGCGTTTCATGCCGGACCCGGAAACCGGTGTTTACCGGGAGGTGCGCGAGCAGACCAACATATTGATGAAGGTCGAGACGCACAACCATCCGACGGCGATCTCGCCGTTTCCGGGCGCGGCGACCGGCTCGGGCGGTGAGATCCGCGACGAGGGGGCGACCGGTACCGGCGGTAAGCCCAAGGCGGGCCTGTGCGGGTTTTCGGTGTCGAACCTGCGCATCCCCGGGTTCGAGCAGCCCTGGGAGGTCGATCACGGCCGGCCCGGGCGCATCGTCTCGGCGCTGGACATCATGATCGAGGGGCCGATCGGCGCGGCGGCCTTCAACAACGAGTTCGGGCGGCCCAATCTGGCGGGGTATTTCCGCAGCTTCGAGATGCGGGTTCCCGGGCCGAAAGGCAAGGAGCTGCGGGGGTATCACAAGCCGATCATGGTGGCCGGGGGCTTGGGCGCCTCGCGGGCCATGCACACCCACAAGCAGGACCTGCCTGCCGGCGCGCCGATCGTGGTGCTGGGCGGACCGGCGATGCTCATCGGTCTCGGCGGTGGCGCGGCCTCGTCGATGGCGAGCGGCCAGAGTGCCGAAGACCTGGATTTCGCCTCGGTGCAGCGCGGCAACCCCGAGATGGAGCGGCGCTGTCAGGAGGTCATCGATCGCTGCATCGCGCGCGGCGGGGACAACCCCATCCTGTCGGTCCACGACGTCGGCGCTGGCGGTCTGTCCAACGCCATCCCCGAGATCGTTCACGACGCCGGACGCGGCGGACGCTTCGAGTTGCGTACCGTCCCCAACGACGAGCCAGGGATGTCGCCGATGGAGATCTGGTGCAACGAGGCCCAGGAGCGCTACGTACTCGCGCTGCGGCCCGGGGCGCTGGAGGATTTCGAGCGGCTCTGCACGCGGGAACGCTGCCCCTATGCCGTCGTTGGAGAGACGACCGAGACGCCCGATCTGGTCCTGGGTGACGGGTATTTCGACAACACCCCAGTCGATGTCCCGATGGAGCTGTTGTTCGGCAAGCCGCCGAAGATGCGGCGCGACGTCCACCACGCGACGTTTCGCAAGCCCGACTTCGACACCGGCGGGATCGACATCGCCGAGGCGGTGCATCGCGTGCTCGGCCTGCCGGCGGTGGCGGCCAAGACCTTTCTCATCACCATCGGCGATCGGACCGTCACCGGCCTGGTGGCGCGAGATCAGATGGTGGGGCCGTGGCAGGTCCCGGCCGCGGACGTGGCGGTCACCCTGAGCGACTATACCGGCAACCGCGGCGAAGCGATGGCCATGGGCGAGCGCACACCCCTGGCGCTGATCCATCCCGAGGCATCGGGTCGCGTGGCCATCGGCGAGGCGCTGACCAATATCGCCGCGGCCCGGATCGCGGATATCGCACAGGTGCGACTGTCCGCCAACTGGATGGCGGCGGCGGGGCATCCCGGCGAGGACGCTGCCCTGTTCGACACCGTACACGCGGTGGGCGAGGCGCTGTGTCCGGCGCTGGGCATCGCCATCCCCGTCGGCAAGGACTCGATGTCGATGAAGACCGTCTGGGAGGAAGGCGGCGAGTCGCGGTCGGTGACCGCGCCGCTGTCACTGATCGTCTCGGCCTTCGCCCCGGTGACCGATGCGCGCCACACATTGACGCCGCAGCTTCGCTCCGATCTGGGCGACACCGACCTGATCCTGATCGACCTGGGGGGCGGCGCCAACCGGCTCGGGGGATCCGCGCTGGCGCAGGTGTACGGGCAGGTGGGGCACCACGCCCCCGACCTGGACGATCCGGGGGCCTTTCGCGCCTTCTTCGCCGCGATCCAGGATCTGGCGAGGGATCGGCTCATCCTCGCCTACCACGATCGTTCGGACGGCGGTCTGCTGGCGACGGTATGCGAGATGGCGTTCGCCGGTCACACGGGCGTACGCCTCGTCCTCGACGACCTGGGACCCGACCCGATCGCGTCGCTGTTCACCGAGGAACTCGGGGCCGTGATTCAGGTGCGCCACGGCGATTCCGACGTCGTCCTCCAGGGACTGCGCGAGGCCGGCCTGGGGCGGCATGCTTTTCCGATCGGGCGGCCGGAGGAGAACGATCGTCTCGTCGTGTCGCACGGGGGCGGGGTGGTCTGGTCAGAGGCGCGCGAGGCCCTACACAAGCGATGGGCCGAGACGACGTTTCGGATGCAGGCCCTGCGCGACGACCCGGACTGCGCGCTGGAGGAGCACCAGGCAACGGGCGACCCGGTCGATCCGGGACTTCGTCCGAGGCTGGATTTCGACCCTGGCGAGGACATCGCCGCGCCGCTGATCGCCACCGGTGTGCGGCCGGCGGTGGCGGTCCTGCGCGAGCAGGGCGTCAACGGGCAGGTGGAGATGGCCGCGGCGTTTCACCGGGCAGGATTCGAGGCGGTGGACGTCCACATGAGCGACATCGTCGAGGGGCGGATCGATCTGGCGGGGTTCAGGGGCTTGGCGGCCTGCGGCGGGTTCTCCTATGGCGACGTGCTCGGTGCGGGTGGCGGCTGGGCGAAATCGATCCTCAACAACGCCCGGGCGCGGGAGCAGTTCGAGGCCTTTTTCGCACGGGACGACAGTTTCGGGCTCGGTGTCTGCAACGGTTGCCAGATGCTGGCGCTGTTGAAGGAGCTGATCCCGGGTGCGGACCACTGGCCGCGTTTCCTGCGCAACCGCTCCGAGCAGTTCGAGGCGCGTCTGAGCCTGGTGGAGGTCCTGAATTCTCCGTCGGTACTGCTGGCCGGCATGGAGGGCGCGGTGATACCGGTGGCCGTGGCGCACGGTGAGGGTAGGGCGGATTTGAGCGACGCGGCGGCGCACGAGACGATCGAGATCGGTCTGGTGAGCCTGAGGTACGTCGACAATGCGGGTGGTTCGGCGCGCCTTTACCCCGCAAACCCCAACGGGTCGCCGCTCGGGATCACCGGTCTCACCACCCGCGACGGCCGCTTCACCATTATGATGCCGCATCCCGAGCGGGTCTTCCGCACGGTGCAGCATTCCTGGCATCCGGACGACTGGGGCGAGGACGGCCCCTGGATGCACCTGTTCCGAAACGCGCGCGTCTGGGTCGGATAGTCCCCGACGGAAGGAAATCGAATTCCAGCGGTTCGCTGTGGGAATGAAACACTTTCACCGAGGTGGGATCTGCTAATGATGACGGGAGTTTCCCCAGCCCTTTCTCCGCGGCATCCCTGGTGACGCCGTGCACGCCGACCACCGATTCGATGACCATGAGGAGCCGTGAATGAGCCGCAGGCGCTCGCTGCACACGCGATTCAAGGGGTCCCATGGCCATCTGCTGGACGGCCGGGTCGATCTGCCGGAACAGGGCGTGGAACCACGGCTGTTCGCGCTCTTCGCCCATTGCTTCACCTGCAACAAGCAGTATCTCGCGATATCGCGTATCAGTCAGGCGCTCGCGCGGCACGGGATTGCCGTGTTGCGATTCGACTTCACCGGTCTGGGTGCCAGTCAGGGGGATTTCTCGAAGACGAGCTTCAGCTCGAACGTCGAGGACGTGCTCGCCGCGGCGGAGTATCTGAGGCGACACCATCGGGCGCCGGGCGTGCTCATCGGCCACAGCCTCGGTGGCGCCGCGGTGCTGGTAGCCGCGCCGGCAATCCCCGAGTCGCAGGTGGTGGTCACGATCGCCGCGCCGAGCCGCCCGGGCCAGATACTCGACCACCTGGCGCACGTCGCCGACACCATCGAGCAGACCGGCTCGGCCCCGGTCGCCATCGGCAACGAGACCTACACCCTGCGGCGCGAGTTTCTGCAGGACGTGGCCGGGTATGAGCTGGAACCGGGAATCAGAGCACTGGACCGGGCGCTGCTCGTATTCCAGAGCCCGGCGGACCCGGTCGTGCCCCGTCACCACGGCGAACGCCTGGTTGCCTGGGCGTCGCATCCGAAGGCGCTGATAGAACTGGACGGGGCCGATCACCTGCTGACCTCGAGGGATGATGCCCAACTTGTCGCCGACATGACCGCGGCCTGGGCATCGCGCTATGCCACGGCGGGTTGGGGTGCGGAGGGGACGGAGCGGCGTCGGGGACAGGGTTCCGCTGGGCAGCAAACCGTCAGCCTATCCCGCTGACGACCTTGCGCAGGCGCCGTTCAAAGGTTCCGAGCGGTTCGCCGTGTTCCGCGACGATCGCTGCTGCGCCGGCCGTCATCGGAACGATCACTCCCGTGAAACGCGTGTCTTCGATGACCTGCCGGGCGTCCACCCGTTCACCGGGCATGACGAGCACCGTGATCGGGCCGCGTTCCCCCTGCACCACGAGGTGCGCCCCTTTCTGTTTTCGCATGGGACATGCGCTCGCAAAGGAAACCATCCCCAGATCGCCGTGCAGGGTCGCACCGTAGTCGGCGAGCAGTCGCGACAGGCGTTCGGGGGGTACGTCGTCGTGGTCCGACAGGTGATGCCGTTCGAGATTGATGTGGTCGAGCACCACGTCTGCGATCGGCTCCAGGCCGGAGGGCACCCAGAACAGGACGCCCAGCAAGGCGACGATGCCCACCGTAGCGGCCAGGGCGAGCGGGGCCGCCCAGCGGTTGCGGGATGATCGTCGTTTGTCGGCGGCGACACGCTCGCGGATGCGTTCGTTGAGTCCGGCGGGGGGATCGATGTCGTTCGCGACACCGCGGATCTTGCGGTCGAGTTGCCTGCAGAAGCGCAGCAGGGCCGTGTTTTCGGGGTTTTCCACGGCCTTGCGCAGAAACTCCGGGTCCTGGCATTCAGGATCCTCGAGGCATCGCTGTCTGAATTCGGAATCGTCCATCAGATCATTTTCATTTCAGCAATCCCTCACCGATCCCTCCCCCCTGCCAGGGGGGAGGTTAGGGGGGGGTTGAGAACCTAAACCGGTGCCGTATCGTCCCCAGGTTCTCACCCTCATCTCGGCGTTTTCCTCGAGGGGGGAGGGAGGAGGAATGCCGCGATCGTTCCTGCAAATTGTGGAAACCGATACCAATTAGACCGGGATCGCCGGGGTTCCTTGCACATGCCCACGATGCATTGCGCGTGTTGCGAGCGACTGGCCGCCCCTCCCGCGTGCAAAGCCCCCCCTCAACCGGCCTGATGACGTCCCACCCAGTCCTGCGCAAACTGGCGGGCAACCCGCCCGCTGCGCGACCCCCGCGACAGCGCCCAGCGCAAGGCCTCGGACCGGCGCTCCTCGGATTCATCGTCGCGTCCCAGCCGTTTGCACCAGTGGTTCACGACCGCAAGGTACTGGTCCTGGTTGAAGGGGTGAAACGCGAGCCACAGTCCGAAGCGCTCGGAGAGGGAGATCTTCTCTTCCACGGACTCGCCGTGATGGATCTCGCCGTCGATGTTGCTCGCTTCCAGGTTCTCGCGCTGGAACTCGGGCATCAGGTGACGCCGGTTGGAGGTCGCGTAGATCAGCACGTTCGGCGGCGCGGCGGCGATCGCGCCGTCGAGCATGGCCTTCAGCGCCTTGTAGCTGGCGTCACCGGACTCGAAGGACAGGTCGTCGGCAAAGAGCACAAAGCGCTCCTCGCGCCCGGTCATCGGCTCGACAATCTCCGGGAGGTCCACCAGGTCGTGCGGGTCCACCTCGACCAGCCGCAGTCCGCGGTCATGAAATTCCGCCAGCATGGCCTTGATCAGCGAAGACTTGCCGGTCCCGCGCGATCCCCACAGCAGGGCGTTGTTGGCCGGCGCGCCGGTGACGAACTGACCGGTGTTCCGATGCAGCAGGGCCTTCTGCCGATCGATATGGAGCAGGTCGTCGGGCTGGATCTCGTGCGGGCGCCGCACTGCGCGCAGGGCACCGTCCCGCCAGCGAAATGCCGGCGAGTCCCACTCCGTACCCCCGTCGATGGCGGGCAGGCGTTCCTCGACGAGGTTCAGCAATCGGTCGATTCGCTCCAGGATTTCTTTCATGGTTCGCGATTCATGCGATACGCCAGCCGGTCAGGCGGATGGATCTCATGATACGTCAACGCCGGGAACGCGGATTGTTCTGAAACGGGAGGCGGAGGAGGGATCGTAAACCGAAGAACCCTCGTCCTCGTCGTGTCTTTTTGGACGAAGGAGGCGGGTACGGGGATCAGGGGATTGTTGCGGGTGCGACTCTCACGCACATCCGCAAGCGGGGAAGACGATTGGCCGCTCGGCGGATCGACTACTTCCTGGCGTCAGACAGCATCTTGCGGAAGGTCTCCGGGTCGGGCAATCCCTTGATCGTGGGCGTGTTCACTTCGGGGACAGGGCTGGCGCCGGATCGCATTGCCTCGTCTTCCAGCCGCCGGATCTTTGCGCTGATGCGGGCCTTGAGGATCTGCGTGTCGATGCGTTCTGACATTGGGTGTCTCCTTAGGTGTTTGATCTTGTCGCTTCGGGTTCAGGCGCATCTGGCATCGCACCGTATGAATCGCAGTATAATCAGCGTGTATTCGCCGATCCGTGATGCGCATGGCGATTTTTGTGCGAGTCGCTGGATCGACTGCATGCGGCAGGCATGAATGTGCCGAATTTACCGATGAATGGCCTTGAGGTGTTCAGTATGACCAAGCTACACGTAGCCCGCGCCACGATCCCGCTTCAGGCCGGCAGCGAATACGATCATCCGCCCGACGCGCCCGAGCTGCTGCATCCGGACAGTCCGGCGATCGAGGCCATGACCGACTTCCGCGAGGTCTGGCCGGTCACGGTTTCCCCGGACATGAACGTCGACGACGCCCTGGAGTACATGAAACGATTCGGGGTACGCATGCTGCTGGTGATCGACGAGGACCGCAGGATCATCGGCATTGTGACGGCCGAGGAGATCATGGGCGAGTTGCCCATCAAACTGGTGGAAGGGGAACGCGCCGCTCGCAAGGCGGTCACCGTGAAAATGGTGATGACACCGCAGAACAAGGTGCAGGTGCTGGACATGATCAGCGTGAGGGACGCCCAGGTCCGGCACATCGGGGAAACCCTGCGGGAACTCGAAAGTCGCCACGTCCTCGTCGTCGAGACCGGAGAAAGCGGTAAGCAGCGGGTCAGGGGACTGTTCTCTCGCAGCCGCATCCAGAAACTGCTGGGCGGGTATCCGGTTCAGGATGTCCCGGCGGCCCATTCGCTCGCCGAGATCGTCCACGGTGGCGGCTGAGGCGTAGAATCGGCACGATTCGCCGGCCGGCTGCCGCAGTCACCGGTCCCGGCGCCCAAACGCACGGGAACTCTGCTACTTGGATCGATCCCCTCACATCGCGGGTCGCATGGCCGACATCGCGCCTTTTCACGTCATGGACCTGCTCGCGCGCGCCCGCGAACTGGAGGCGGACGGCACACGGATCGTGCACATGGAGATCGGAGAACCGGATTTCGATTCGCCCGAACCGGTCATTCGTGCCGGAGTACAGGCGCTGGAGCGGTCTCTGACGCACTATACCCCGGCGGTGGGGTTGTCGGCGCTGCGCGAGGCGATCTCGGAGTTCTACGCGCGTCGCTATCGCGTCACTGTCGATCCCGCACGGATCATCGTCACGCCGGGCGCCTCGGGCGCGCTGCAACTGGTCATGGGTGTGCTGGTGAATCCGCGGGACGAGGTGTTGATGGCCGATCCCGGTTATCCCTGCAACCGGCACTTCGTGCGCCAGTACGAGGGGCGGGCGTGTCCGGTTCCCGTGGACCGCTCGAGCGCGTACCAGCTGACGACGGCGTTGTTGCGCGAGCACTGGAGTCGTCGCTGCGTGGCGGCGTTGGTGGCCACGCCTTCCAATCCCACCGGCACCCTGATCCCGCAGGCGGAGCTTTCCGCGATGACGCGTTTCACCTCGGAGCGAGGGGCGGTCCTGATCGTCGACGAGATCTATCATGGCCTGACCTACGGCCAGCCGCCGGAGACCGCCGCGGCGCTGGGGGACAACGTCTTCGTGGTGAACAGCTTTTCGAAGTATTTCGGCATGACCGGGTGGCGGCTGGGCTGGATCGTGGCTCCTGCCCCCTGGGTACGCGAGATCGACAAGCTGGCGCAGAACATCTTCCTCGCCGCGCCCACACTCTCGCAGCACGCTGCACTTGCGGCGTTCGAGCCCGAGACACTGGAGATCCTGGACGGTCGGCGGGAGGTATTCAGGGAACGGCGCGACGCGCTGCTTCCCGCCCTGCGGGACCTCGGTTTCGATATCCCGGTGTCGCCGCAGGGCGCATTTTATCTCTACGCCGGATGCGGGGCGTTCACCGACGACAGCTACGCATTCTCGCGCCGCCTGCTGGAGGAGGCTGGTGTCGCGATCACGCCGGGGATCGATTTCGGCGAGTTCCGCCCCGCGTCGCATGTCCGTTTCGCCTACACGACATCGAAGGAGAACCTGCAGGAGGGTGTCGAGCGGCTCGGCCGCTACCTGGCCTGACGGCGCAGGGCGGATCAGGTTGTCCGGGTCGGTTTGCCCCCGGTTTCATCCCCGAAGGCCTGCGGACGCAGGTGCTTCACCCACATCCCCGTGGCCCCCGCCACACCGACCGGCATGGCGAAGAAGTTCAGTACCGGGATCATGGTCATCAGCAGGATGCCTCCCCCGAAGCCGAGCGACAGGGACCGGTTTTTGCGTAACAGCGCCCGCTCGTCGAGAAACTTCATATCGTAGTTGCCCATCGGGTAGTCGGCGTACTCGATCGCCAGCATCCAGGCCCCGAACAATGCCCAGATAAACGGAGCGGCCACATTGATGACGGGGATCGCGAACAGCAGCAACAGGGGGATGCTCCGTACCAGCATGTAGAACAGTTTTCGCAGCTCGTTGCCCACCGCGACCCCGGCGCTCGCGGCGATCGCGCGGACGCCACCGCGACCCTCAGGACCCCGGCCGGACAGATCACGCTCCAGTTTCTCGGCGAGCAGGGCGTTGAAGGGCGCGCCGATCAGGTTGGCGACCGGTGTAAACAGATAGAAGACGAGCAGTAGGGCGGTGAGGATAAATACGGGGTAAAGCAGCCAGGTGAGCCAGTCCAGCCAGGAGGGCAGGTAGTTCGTGATCCAGGTCAGCAGGCGCTCGAACTCGCCCCAGCCGAACACAAGGACGCCGCCGAAGATCAGGATATTGATCAGCAGCGGGATCGCGACGTAGCGGCGAATGCCGGGACGGTTGATCAGCCTGAATCCGCTGAGTACGTGGCCGAACCCGATGCCCAGTTTTACGATCATCGTATGTGCTTCCTTCGTGATACTGCAGGTATTTTATCGGTCAGGTTTTCGAAAGCGTAATCGACGGATTCGTGCCCCCTGGTGTCGGGTTACGGTGCGGACGACTACCCCGGGATTTCTCGCTCGGTGGCGCGCCTAACCCGACCTACGAATCTGTCTTCTCGGCCACAATCGGGGAAATCGGGAAGTGTTGGGTAGGTTGGGTTAGCGCTGCGTAACCCGGCAGTTTTGCTATCCAACATGGCGAATTATGCCACGGCGCGCCAGGAGCGCCGCGCCCCGGGCGGCCCCGGTGTATTCGGGCGTCGAGACCTCGACGCCGAGTCGCCGGGCCCGAATTCGGGTCCACGCCGGATTTTCCGCACCCCCTCCAACACTGAGGACACGGCGCGGATACGGGGCGCCGAGCGTCTTCAGCCGCCGGTACCCTTCGGCCTCGATCTCCGCGATGCCTTCGAGCATCCCCTGAAGGAAGATTACCGGATCCTTCGGACGGGGAGACAGCGTGGGCTCGCGGGCGGGATCGTTGAACGGGAATCGCTCGCCGCGCGAGGGCAGGGGATAGTAGGAAAGCCCGGTGGGGCGTTCGGGGGCGAGTTGCGGCGTGATCGTCTCGAGCGCCTCCGGGGAGAAGAAACGGGCGAGCACCGCGCCGCCCGTGTTGGATGCCCCGCCCGCGAGCCAGCGCTCCCCCAGGCGGTGGCTGTAGACGCCGTACTCGCGCGAGAAGACCGGACGGTTCGCGAGGACCTTCAGCGCCAGGGTACTGCCGAGAGAGCTCACCGCGTCTCCCGGTGCCGATGCGCCGGTGGCCAGGAATCCCGCGATGCTGTCGGTGGTGCCCGCGACGATGGTGGTGTCCCGAGGCAGGTTCAGCATCTTGGCCACCGGTGGGTCGATGATGCCGATCGGCGTGCCGGCAGGCACCACCCGCGGCAGACGGGAGCGGTCGAGCTCCAGTGCGTCGAGCCACGCCGGCCATTCACGTCGTACGGAGTCGTAACCCAGTTTGAGGCAGTTGTTCTCGTCGCTGGTGTCGTAGCGTCCTAGGAGTCGACCGGCCAGCCAGTCCGCCGGATGCAGTGCGTGGCGGAAAGAGGCGGCCGGGAGTCGCGCCGACAGCCACAGGAACTTGGCCAGCCCGGAGGTAGGACCGAGCGCGCCGGTGTCAGGCGGCGCGATCTGTGCGATGCGGGCCGCGTCGTCGGTCGCGCGGGCGTCGTTGTACATCAGGGCCGGTGCCAGCGGACTGCCGGCGGCATCGGTGGCGATCAGGGTGCCCGAGGTTCCGTCGACCGCGATGGCGCGGATAGTGCCCTCGGGAAGGCTTGCGGTCAGGGCGCCCAGAACCTCGCATGCGGCAGCCCACCACGGTTCGGCGTCCTGTTCGAGGCGGGGTCCCCGGGCAGCGGGAGGCAGTATGCGGGTTGAGCGTTCGCCCACAATGCGTCCCGCCTCGTCGATCGCGCAGCCGCGGCAGCCGGACGTGCCCAGGTCCAGCCCGACGAATACACTCGGACTCATGGGTGGGTTTCCTTAGGGCAGATCGACGCGGGACGGTGCGGTCCAGTCGGGTCGGCGGTGTTCGGCGACGACGGTGGTGTAGATCCCACCGCGTACGTTGAAGTCCGCGGTCAGGCGCATGAACCGGGGTTGGGTCACCGCGACGAGATCGTCGAGGATACGGTTGGTGACGGCCTCATGGAACGCCCCTTCGTCGCGATACGACCAGACGTATAGCTTAAGTGACTTCAGCTCGACGCAGATCCTGTCGGGTACGTACTCGAGGGTGAGTTCGGCGAAATCCGGCTGCCCGGTCTTCGGACACAGACAGGTAAACTCCGGAACGCGGATACGGATGGTATAATCACTGTCAATCTGCGGATTCTCGAAAGTTTCGATTGCTTTGGAGGATTCGCTGGGCATGCGGAATGGATGGACGCGTCCGCGTCTATGAATAAGAAAAAGCTTTATTAGAAAGCTGAAAAAAGAATTATAACATCCGACAATCCTGCCGGAACCGGACGTTCCCGCATCGCCGCTCGCCGCGTTGACGGAGAAACGCCACACACCAAGGGAAACAACCAGCGCAGATGCGCCTGCACAAGATCAAGATGGCGGGGTTCAAGTCCTTTGTGGACCCCACCACCATTCACATCCCGAGCAGCATGGTGGGCGTCGTCGGGCCCAACGGCTGCGGCAAGTCCAACATCATCGATGCTGTACGCTGGGTCATGGGCGAGAGTTCGCGCCATATCCGCGGCGACTCCATGGAAGACGTAATCTTCAACGGCTCCTCATCCCGCAAGCCGGTCGGACAGGCCTCCATCGAACTGGTATTCGACAACAGCGAGGGCCGTGCAGGCGGGCAGTACGCCGGCTTCGCCGAGATCTCGGTGCGCCGTCAGGTGTCGCGCGACGGACAGTCGAAATATGCTCTCAATGGTTCGCGTTGCCGGCGCCGCGACATTCTCGACATCTTCCTCGGCACCGGTCTGGGGCCGCGCAGTTACGCCATCATCGAGCAGGGAATGATCTCCCGACTGATCGAGGCCAAGCCCGAAGAACTCCGTGTCTACCTGGAAGAGGCCGCCGGCATCTCCAAGTACAAGGAGCGTCGGCGCGAGACCGAGACCCGCATCCGCCACACCCGGGAGAACCTCGAGCGCCTCGATGACCTGCGCGAGGAGATCGACAAGCAACTGGCGCGCCTCAAGCGTCAGGCACGCACCGCTGAGCGCTACAAGGAACTGAAGGCCGAAGAATCCCGGGTGAAGGGCGAGCTGCTCACATTGCGCTGGCGTCGCCTGGACGCCGAGGCCACGGCGCGGCAGACGGCGGCCGGGACGGCGGAATCCGAGACCGAAAGGGCCAAGGCAACCCTTCGCGGAATCGAGGCCGAGCTGGAGAAGTTACGCGAGGAACAGGTCTCGGCCCAGGAGGTCCTCAACGGGGTGCAGGCGGATTTCTACCGGCTCGGCGGGGAGATCACACGGACCGAGGAGGCGATCCGTCACGCGCGGGAGCAGCGTGAGGCCAAGGTTCGGGAGCTGGGCGCGAATCGCGCCGAGTACGCCGACGTCGAGGCCGAGCGCGAGCGCGACGGGCAACGACTGGCCGGGCTTGAGACGCAGATCGGGGTGCGGGAACCCGGGCTCGAGACGCTCAGGGTGGCACAGCAGGAAGCCACGGAGGAGTATCGCACCCTGGAAGCCAGCGTCGCCGATCTCCAGCAGCGTTGGGAGGCGTTGAACCGCCTCGTCTCTGAACCGGGTGAAACGGCGCAGGCCGAACGGGCGCGACTCGAGCAGCTCGAGGGGTCGCTCGTCCGGGACGGACGGCGGGAGGCGCGCCTGCGCGAGGAGCTTGAAGGTCTTGAAGACGGCAAACTGATCGGGGAAGTGGAAGCGCTCGCGGCGGATGCGCGCGATACACAGCAGGACGCGGAACGGGTCCAGGAGAAGATCCGGGCATTGCTGGGCCAGATCGAGTCGGCGCGTGAGGCCAACCGGGAGCTGAACCGCAGGCTCAACGAGCAACGCGCGGCCGAGCAGCAGACCCGCGGTCGGCTTTCGTCACTGGAAACCCTGCAGGAGTCGGCGCTCGGCAAACGTCAGGAGGACGTCACCACCTGGCTGGGCGGTTGCGGACTTGGGCAGGCGCCGAGGCTCGCCGAGGGAATCGAGGTCGAACGGGGTTGGGAAACCGCGGTGGAGACGGTCCTGGGGCAGTTCCTGGAGGCCGTCTGCAGCGAAGGACTGGATGGCGTGCTGGACGCGCTGGGATCGCTGGAGCGCGGCAATGTGGTGATCTGCGATACGGTGCGGGGTAATACGGTCTCGGCAATGGGAGCAGAGACCCTCGCCGCGCGGGTCAGGGCGCCGTGGCCGTTGCCCGATGTCCTTGGTCAGGTACGGGTCGCAGACGATCTGCAGGGCGCCCTGGCGCTGCGCGACATGCTCGGACCGGGCCAGTCGGTCGTGACGCGCGAGGGCCTGTGGCTGGGAACCGACTGGCTGCGTGTCTCACGCGATCCGGACGAGCACGCCGGTGTGCTGGCACGTGAGAGCGAGATCCGTGTTCTGCAGGCCCGTAGCGCGTCACTTCGGGCGTCCATCGAAGCACTGGAGGCCGAACTCTCCCGGGGACGTGAGGCGCTGTCCGATCTGGAACGGTCACTGCACGAGGCCCAGGCCGACGCCAATCAGGCGAACCGTACGCACACCGAGGCTGAGCGGCGGCTCGCCGCGCTGCGCAGCCGGCTGGAACAGAATGCCGAACGGCGTGAACGTATCGAAGAGGAGATCGATGAGGTCGCGGACCAGCAGGCCCGGCATCGGGCGGACCATGCCGCCGCGCGAAAGCGCCGCAGCGAAGCGCTGGAGAAGATCGAGGCGCTCAACCAGGAGCGGGATGTCCTGGCGACAGAACGCGAGGCGATGCAAGGCGCGTTGATTGCGGCGCGGGAACGCTCGGGTGCCGCACGTGATGACGCCCACGAGACGGCCTTGCAGCTCGAGTCCCTGCGCACCGCACGCATCTCCATCCTGGAGGGTCTGGAAAGGATGACCGCCCGCACCGGGCGCCTGGAAAGACAGCGGGAACAACTCGAGGCCGACATCGCGAGCGGGGAGACGCCATTACACGATCAGGCCATCGCGCTCGAGGCCTTGCTCGAACGACGCGTCGAGGTGGATCGATCGGTGACCGAGGCCAGGACGCGGGTGCAGGGTGTCGACGCGAGCCTGCGCGAACACGACCGCAAGCGGGCGGAGACCGAACACGGCCTGGACGATCTGCGGGCGCACCGCGACCGGTTGAGAATGGAATGGCAGGAAGCCCATGTGCGATGCGAGACGCTGAGAGAGCAGGTTGGGGAGGCCGGCTTCGGTCTCGAGGAGGTCCTGGCCGGACTGACCGAAGCAGCCTCGGAGACCGAGTGGGAGGCCGAGGCGGAGAAACTGGCCGCACGTATCGGGCGTCTGGGACCGATCAACCTCGCGGCGATCGACGAGTATCAGGAGCAGTCCGAACGCAAGTCCTACCTTGACGCTCAGCACGCCGATCTGATGGAGGCGCTGCAGACCCTGGAGAGCGCCATTCACAAGATCGATCGCGAGACACGCCAGCGTTTCCGCGAGACCTTCGAGCGCGTCAACGCCCGGCTGGTGGAGACCTTTCCGCGTCTGTTCGGGGGCGGCCAGGCGCGGCTGGAGATGACCGGCGACGACCTGCTCTCCACCGGCGTTTCGATCCTGGCACGGCCTCCGGGCAAACGGCTGAGCAGTATCCACCTGATGTCGGGCGGCGAGAAGGCCTTGACCGCCGTGGCGCTGGTATTTGCGATCTTCGAACTGAATCCGGCGCCGTTCTGCATGCTCGACGAGGTTGACGCGCCGCTGGACGAGAACAACGTCGGACGATTCGCGGAACTGGTCAAAGCCATGTCCGACAACGTGCAGTTCATTTTCATCACCCATAACAAGACCACCATGGAATATGCCGATCAACTGGTGGGTGTGACCATGCACGAACCCGGCGTCTCGCGGATGGTGGCCGTGGACGTCGACGAGGCGGCCAGGATGGCGACGGGGTGAGCCGTCGGGGTTTTCCCGGGATGGCGCCGAACTGGCGGGGGAGGGTCGAGCAAAGATGATGTCTGCTTGGGAGTTTCGCTGGGTGTTGCTGGGTCTCGGTGTCGTGATCCTGGTCGTCATCTACCTGCTCAGCCGCAGGGAGCACAGGCAGTCGGCCGCGGACCTGTTCGACGAGGAAGACCTGAACCGCGACTCGGTCGGTCTTCGGCTCGGCAACGTGCCCGGGGGCGGAGAACCGACGGCGGAGGAGATCCGCGACGGGCTCGGGGCGCTGCGCGATGCAGTGCACGAGGAACGCGCCCGGTCGGGTCTCGAGGTTTCACCGGCCGGTTACGGGGGCGAACATGATCCCGTAGGTCACGGCGCGGGCGCGACAACCGGGGCTCCCGGTTACGCGCTCACACCGCCGCAGGAACCGGCCGCGAAGGCGCCGCGGCCCTCACCGGATGCCGGCCCGAAGATCTCGCGCATGCCGAACGGGGAGTCCAGACTGCTGGCGGCGCTGCACGTCGTCCCGGACCCGCCCAAGCGGATCTCCGGTCCGGACATCGTGGATTCCGCGCAGCGCATCGGTCTGGACTTCAGCCCGGACGGGGTTTTCGAATGGAACGTGGAGATGTTCGGCAAGCCGCAGCCGCTGTTCGCGCTCGCCGACATCAATCCCCCAGGTACCTTCAGCGAAGAACTGCTGAAGGGCGGTTCGACACCCGGCCTTAGCCTGTTCATCCTGCTGCCGGGACCCAAGGAGGGACTCAAGGCCTTCAATATCATGCTGGAGATCGCTCAGACCCTGGCCGCGCGGTTCAACGCCCGCCTGCTCGACGACGCCCGCAACGAGCTGTCGACCGCGACCATCGAGCACCTGCGCGACCAGATCCAGCTCTTCAGCCTCCGTCATACCAATGTCCCCTCGCGTAAGGGGAACGGTTGAGCGATCGTAACGTTCGCCAGACACGCTATTGGTGGGTTGCGCTGCCGTATTTCGGTTGCGTAGGGTGGACCAGCGAAGCGAAGGTGACGTAGGGTGGACGAGCGGTAGCGAAGTCCACCAATCTGCCGGAATCACGCCAACGTCGAGTCACCCCGTCCCGTCCCGGTCCCGTGTCGCATCGCCGCTTGCGGCATTCGCCCCGTAGTGGGACTCGATGTAGGCCTGCACGATATCCTGGAAGTCTTTTGAGATACCCTCGCCCTTGAGCGTGACGGTCTTGACGCCGTCCTCGTAGACCGGCGCGACGGGACGCTCGCCGGAGCCTGGCAGGCTGATACCGATGTTCGCGTTCTTGCTCTCACCCGGCCCGTTGACCACGCAGCCCATGACCGCGACGCTCATCGCCTCGACGCCGGGATAGCGGTTGCGCCACTGCGGCATGTTGTGTCGCAGGTAGGACTGGATCTCTTCGGCGAGCCGCTGGAAGTAGTCGCTGGACGTGCGTCCGCAACCGGGACAGGCGACGACCATGGGGGTAAACGAACGCAGTCCCATGGTCTGCAGGATCTCCTGGGCGACGATGACCTCGCGGGTGCGCTCGCCCCCGGGTTCAGGCGTCAGCGAGATCCGGATCGTATCGCCGATTCCCTCCTGCAGCAGGATGGACAATGCGGCGGTCGAAGCGACGATGCCCTTGGAGCCGATCCCGGCCTCGGTGAGGCCGAGATGCAGGGGATAATCGCATCGCGATGCCAGGTCGCGGTAGACCGACACCAGGTCCTGCACGGCGCTCAGCTTGCACGACAGGATAATTGCCTCATGCGGCAGGCCGAGTTCCTCGGCGCGACGCGCACTGCCGAGCGCGGACTCGATCAGGGCGTCGTGGGTGACCTGCTGCAGATCCTTCGGTTCGGAGAGCTTTGCATTCCCGTCCAGCAGGCGGGCCAGTAAGTCCTGGTCCAGGCTGCCCCAGTTCACGCCGATGCGCACGGGTTTGTCGTGGCGGCAGGCGAACTCGACCAGCTGCGCGAACTGCGTGTCACGCTTGCGGCCCTTGCCGACATTGCCGGGATTGATGCGGTACTTCCCGAGCGCCTCTGCGCAGGCCGGGTACCTTTCGAGTAATTTGTGGCCATTGAAATGGAAATCGCCGACCAGCGGGGCGTCGATGCCCATCTTGTCGAGCTGCTCGCGAATATGGGGGACCTGGGCCGCCGCCACCTCGTTGTTTACGGTGATGCGCACGAGTTCCGAACCCGCGCGGGCAAGCTCTGCGCACTGGGCCGCGGTACGCACGGCGTCGGCGGTGTCGGTGTTGGTCATCGACTGTACGACGATCGGGTGATCGCCGCCTACCCGGATGTGCCCGATGCACACGGATGGCGTGACGCGTCGGGTGGCGGAGTGCTGTGATGTACTCATGATCGGGACCGGTTGGTGACGC